>NZ_CEZJXU010000016.1:0-13519 GCF_983023055.1 Dethiosulfatibacter sp.
AGTTTTTCTATCTTTTCAATATATTTATCTATATCAAATTTTTTATGGAGTCCGTTGTTGCTCATGTATCTTATCTTGCCGAAGACAGGTCTTTCCTCGCAGGGTCTGTCAAATTTCCCGAAACACCAGGCTACTCCTGCATAACTGTTTGGATCCCATCCATCTATGAAGTATTTGTTATTAAGGTGGATAGCTATATCATATGCCATCTTGTAGTCCGGGGACCATTCGATTATTTTCTTGCACCAATACATTCTCATGTATGTATGCATGAAGCCTGTTTCAACCATTTCCTTCATTGCTGCATTCCAGTATTTGTCATGGGTTGAGCATGATTCGAAATCATTAGTGGTATAGAGGAATTCTCTTTCGTCGTCCTTGTGTTCATCCATGGTATCATAGGCCCACTGATCTGTCATATGTTCAAACTTATCATAGTTTTCCGTGAAATGCACGAAATTAATAGCAAGTTCTCTTTTTATCACCAGGTCTTCAATAAAGGCATTGACTGCTTTTTCAATGAAAGGATTTTTCTCAATAACTTTTTTTACAACAACAACAATCTCAACCGGTGAGATATGGCCGAAATGAAGATAGGGACTGAGGCATGAAGTATAGTCCAACTCAGGGTGGTTCTTTTCCAGATAATATCCGATCTTGTTGTTGAAAAACTCATAGAAAAGATCTCTTGCTTCTTTCTCTCCACCTTTGAATCTTGAAGATGGTGATACACCGTTTTTCTGTTTTATATTTTCGATTTCGTCCATAGGCGAAACTATTTCCTCGAAAGAACATTCTATATCTATGTATCTGCTTCTGATGAAGGGTTCTATTGGTCTGAACTTTATTGCGAATTCATCCATGCTAGACAAGAGTTTTGGTTTTATAGTTCCCATTGAATGCTCAGCATTATCAGACACCTTGTTTACTGGTACTAAAACATCATCCTCTACTTCTATGATACTTGTGCAGTCATTTTCAGTCCAGCTGTTGATTACATCCTTTCTCCATTGTTTCTGGATTCTTGTATAGCCTACATCCATAATTAGGTGTGAGGCATTTTTCATGAGTTCCATGCAGCCTTTTTCAGGAGATGTTCTGTAAATGACAAATTTAATTCCCATTCTGCTGAGCTTCATTTTAAGGTATTCAAGACCTTCCATCATGAAGGTATGGTGTCTTAAATTCCCCTTTGGATATTCATCGGAAATACCGAAATATACAACAAGGGGTATACCGTGAAGATTTGATAGAATTATTCCGAGATTTAGTGCATGATTGTAGTGTATCCTTTGAGACTGCTCCATCCAGTAAAGAATGTATTCGCCCTTTGAATCCTTGCAGTTTTTTATATGAGTCACTCTACCGTTAACCATTTTTCCATCCCTTTCTAAGGAACCAGTAGTTCAATTCCTTTATTGATTATACTGATACTGACAGGTGTTTTAAAACCATATTCACCGTCGATGTCTATAGTAAGGTCGTCATCTGAATCTATAGTTATTTCATTAGTTTTGAAGTAGTGTACCATAGGGTGATTTACATGGTCTCCGCTTGCCATTCCTGTAAATATTTCAAGCATTATTAGAGGGTTTGTTTTCTCGAATATGACCACGTCGAAGAGTCCGTCGTTGTATTTCGCATCAGGAGACAGCTTTTTAAATCCGCCTATGCTTGGAGTATTGCTCACTATGAATACCAGTGCCTCCATGTTGAAAACCTTTCCGGAACTTTCCACCTTAAGGTTGTAGGACCGGTATATCTGGTTTGGTATTTCCAAGGCTGCCTGGAAATAGTATGCATACTTTCCGAAGATTGTTTTGGTATCGTTAGGAACCTCATGTGGTATGTTTGTGAAGGCACCACCGGAGACAACATTTATGAAATACTTGTTATTAACCATTCCGACATCCACCAGGTTTGTCTTTTTGCGCTTAAGCATTTTGGTGAATTCAGCAATGCTCGTTGGTATCTTCATATATGATGCAAAGTCGTTTACTGTGCCGGTTGGAAGTATTGCAAGCTTTGTTTTGCAGGGCGACATCATTATTCCGTTTACCGCTTCGTTGATTGTTCCGTCCCCACCGCAAGCTATTATCATGTCGTATCCTTCTTTACAGCCAAGTTTTGCTGCTTCAATAGCATCGCCCTTTTTTTTTGTTGCTATGAAGGTCATGCTTATATCTTCATCCGTGAGTAGCTTCTTTGCTATTTGGAACATTTTCTGCTGACCCATTTCCTTTCCCGAAATGGGATTGTATACTACTAGATATCTTTCCATATGATTTGAACTCTCTTTCAGTTAGTTGTTTGTCTAATGTTTTCAATCTTTTTTTGTATCGAATATTCCTTGGAGTATCCAGTTGGCTATTGTGATTATTACTCCTGCCTTTATGGAATCTCCGAAAGTTGCAGTATTGAGTGCTGACAGTCCTGCTGTAATTTCTACTGTTATTCCGTTTATTATGAGGAGGAAAAATCCCAGTGTAAAAATCGTAAGGGGCAGTGATATGAGTTTAAGAAGGGGCTTGATGAATGTATTTACAATACCAAAAATAATGGCTGCGAAGAACAGTCCCTCAAGTCCTGAATAGGAAACTCCGCTAATTGCGTAGGATGCTGCCCATATGGCCATCATGTTTAATATGATTCTTCCCAAAAGTTTCTTCATAACGCACCTCCTCACATAATTGGTGAAAGCAGCCTTGATATTGATTCCCTGAATCTGATAGAGACTCCTCTCTGCCTGTATACTTCAAGGGTCAGCTCATCGCTTAACTCAATGTCACCAAGGAACTGTTCCCTGAGTTTATTGGATATTGCTGAATCATATATTATTGCATTGACTTCGAAATTCAGCTTAAAGCTTCTCACGTCGAAATTTGCAGTGCCTACAGAGGAAATCATACCATCTACAACCATTGTCTTTGAATGGATAAATCCATTTTCGTAGGTGTAGATCTTGACTCCGTAATCCAACAGTTCTGCCGAATTGCAGTAGGTGGCCCAGTATATGAATGGATGGTCAGGTTTATTTGGAATCATTATCCTTACATCGATTTCAGACAGGGCAGCAATCTTAAGTGCTTCCATGATACTGGCATCCGGTACGAAATATGGCGATTGTATATAAATTGATTTTTTTGCCATGTTTATCATTTTTATGTAGTTTTGCTTTATTCTCTCGTAGGGAGAGTCGGGACCACTTGAGATTATTTGGACTCCTGAATTACCGATGCCTGAAATGTCGGGGAAGTATCTGTATTTGAAACTCAGATTATCCTTGCTGGCATTTCTCCAGTCAAGCATGAACCTTGCCTGAAGATCTCTTACTGCTGAGCCTTCTATCTTAAGGTGGGTATCTCTCCAGTAACCAAATGATGGATCCTTTCCAAGGTATTCGTCGCCTACGTTGATACCGCCTACATAGCCAATTCTTCCGTCTACTACTATTATTTTCCTATGGTTTCTGTAGTTAATTCTTAGATCTATCTTTGGTATGGGACTTCTGAAAAACAGTTCGACTTTTCCTCCTGCATTTTTGAGAGGCTTGAGCACGCTATTGTTCAATGATCTTCCTCCTACTGAATCCACCAGTAGTCTTACTTGTACTCCCTCTTTTGCTTTTTTTGCAAGAAGGTCAAGTATTTCCTTTCCCAACTCGTCGTTTTGGAAAATATAATAGAGCATATGTATATGGTCATTTGCTTCATTTATGGACTTTTTAACGGCGTCAAATTTGTCATTGCCATTGGTGTATATGGTTATTTCGTTGTCCTGTGAGTAGTAGGAATCGTTGCTGAATAGATTCATTTTTATAAGGTCAGTATATGGTTGTATATTGGTGTCATTGATTATCAGCTGACCTTTTGAATATTTATTTTTTTGCTGTTCTATATATGCGCCATAGATTTTTTCTTCTATAACCTTCAACTTGAAGAGCTTTTTTCTGCTGAAGTTTTGGGACAGCAGTATGTAGAAGAAGAATCCCACCAAGGGAGCAATATAGAAAACCAGAACCCATGTAAGGGTTGCAGTAGGGTCTTTTCTTTCAAGAAAAATAAGCGCTATTACTAGCAGCGTGTTTATTGCATAGATTAGCGTAAGCCAGCCAAAATCTATGAAGTCTATTGACATAAAGTCCTCCGTATCAGTAATTATTTGTGATGAATCCGAAAAAATTTGTTGCGCAGTTGTTTTCGGAAGACAAAATCATTGATATTATTAAAATTATTATAACAATCAATAAAAGTATATCTGTTTTGGATAAATTTATTTTCATTTGTATCACCAGAATATAATAATAAATCTTAGTTATATTATATCACAGTGAAGGATTTAATAAATAAGTAAATCACTTTAACTTTTTTTAAAAAACCATCTGACCTTATAAAATTAATGAATTCTGACTCTTTTCGTAATGTCAGAAATCGTGTATAATGAAAAAAATATTTCGAAACATAAAATTTTAATAAAGGAGAGTATACTGAATATCTATTGAGTATCTATATATTTAGTATACAAGGATACTATGAACAACAGATATGAACTTAATAAGAATTTGGCACAGATGTTAAAGGGTGGCGTTATAATGGATGTTACAACTCCTGAACAGGCAAGAATTGCAGAAGCAGCAGGAGCATGTGCGGTAATGGCACTTGAAAGAATTCCGGCGGACATTAGGGCTGCAGGTGGAGTTTCAAGAATGAGCGACCCGGATATGATAAGAGGAATACAGGATGCAGTTACAATACCTGTAATGGCAAAAGTAAGAATCGGTCATTTTGTCGAAGCACAGTTGCTCCAGGCTATAGAAATAGATTATATAGACGAGAGTGAGGTTTTATCACCGGCAGACGAGACCTACCATATAGACAAGACAAAATTTGAAGTACCCTTCGTATGCGGAGCAAAGGATCTTGGCGAGGCTCTTAGAAGAATCAGTGAAGGTGCTTCAATGATAAGGACAAAAGGAGAACCTGGTACTGGAAATGTGGTTCAGGCTGTAACACACATGAGGCTTATAAGCCAGCAGATGAGAAAGATTCAGAATATGAGGGAGGATGAGCTTTTCAACGAAGCGAAGAATCTTCAGGTGCCTTACGACCTTGTAAGATATGTATATGAGAACGGAAAGCTTCCAGTAGTAAACTTTGCTGCGGGTGGAGTTGCAACACCTGCAGATGCTGCCATGATGATGCAGCTTGGAGCTGAGGGTGTATTTGTTGGGTCGGGAATATTCAAGTCTGGAAATCCAGAGAAGAGGGCACAGGCCATAGTGAAGGCTGTGACAAATTACAATGATCCAATTCTAATAGCCCAGCTTTCAAGGGATCTGGGAGAAGCAATGGTAGGAATCAACGAACAGGAAATCGAGCTTCTAATGGCTCAAAGGGGACAGTAATGAAGAAAAAAATAGGCATCCTGGCAGTACAGGGTGCCTTCCAGGAGCACAGTAAGATGCTGGAAAGCCTTGGTGTTGAATCATTTGAAATAAGGAAAAAAAGCGACTTGGAAGACAGGGATTTTTCAGGGATGATTTTGCCGGGGGGAGAAAGTACGGTAATGGCCAAGCTTTTGAATGAGCTTGACATGTTTGATACATTGAAGGAAATGATTGATGGTGGAATGCCTGTTTTCGGCACCTGTGCTGGAATGATAATGTTGGCAGGCGTAATCCAAAATGAGGACTACACACATTTAGGGTTAATAGATATCAATATCAAAAGGAACGGCTATGGACGCCAAATTGGAAGCTTTGCAACTGAAGGAAAATTTGCAGGAATGAGGAATGTTCCCATGACATTCATAAGGGCTCCCTATATAGAAAACACTGGAGAAAATGTTGAAGTGCTTGCAGAAACTGGAGGTAGGATTGTGGCAGCTAGGGAGAAAAATATCCTGGTTACATCATTCCATCCTGAGCTTACCAGGGACACAAGGGTACATCAATATTTTCTAAATATGATTTGAGAGGGAAAGCACTTGAATGCAATGAAATCATATAACGAACCGAAAAAATAATATAATAGACTAAAATTGGATTTGACAAATCACGAAATATGTTTTATAATCATAAAAAATGTTACAAAAATTTAAAGACATTGACAGGAAGAGTAAATAAATTTTCACGTCACAGCGAACCGGTTATAGTGGGAGTCCGGTACAGAAAAAATTTGTTGAAGAACATCCTCGAGTTTCCAATCGAAATCTTAGGAAAGTAGACTTGGACGTAGGCTGCACGTTATAGCAGATAGGTATCGATTATTCTGTACTGAAATTGAGTGAGCTGATTTTTAGCTAACTAAGGTGGCACCGCGAATATAACCTTCGTCCTTAAGTATATTAATTTATATTTAAGTACGGAGGTTTTTTTATATCAAAATGTGTGAAGCCTCTCTCATTTACAGAATACAAAGCAAGATGGTGAGAAAATCAAAATTATTTATAATTTACAAAGGCTGTTTTAATTTACACTTTAAATCAAGGATGTTTTATTTCACAATAAGTTTCGTTACTATTCATTCAATCTATCGTATACAGTTGAACCATCTATATACTTTAGCTCTCATGAATTGACTCAACTATAATTGTGACATAAAACTAGGAGGAAAACATGGAAAGAATACTGGTTAAGGAAACAATTGGAAGAAAAGAAGAAAAGGTGTTGCTTTGCGGATGGATCCACAATATCAAGAAATTCAAGGAATTTGCATTTGTATATCTTAGGGACAGAACAGGTATTGTACAGATGATAATAGATGATATGGACATACTTGAAAAGATAAAGCTTGAAGCTTCAGTAAAGGCTGTTGGAATTCTTAAGGCCAATGAAAAGGCTCCTGGAGGAGTGGAACTTGCAGTTGAAACAATAGAAGTTGTAGGAGAGGCTAAGTATGAGCTTCTTCCATTTTCAATAAACGGCAGGGATATACAGGCATCTCTTGAGAAGCAGCTTGATTACAGGACAATATCATTGAGAAGGATGGATAGAAGGGCAGTTTTCAAGGTTCAGCAGGAAATCGTAGAAGCCTATAGGAAGTTTTTAATTGGAGAAGGATTTTCAGAAATACATACTCCTAAAATCATAGGAGCAGAGACTGAAGGTGGTTCAGATGTATTCATGCTTGATTACTTCGGAAAAAGAACCTTCATGGCACAGAGTCCGCAGTTCTACAAGCAGATGATGGTGGGAGCAGGATTTGAAAGAGTATTTGAAATTGGAGCGGCATACAGGGCCGAGCCACACAGCACATGGAGACACTTGAACGAATATATGAGTCTTGACCTGGAAATGGGTTTTATTGAAAGTGAAGATGATATCATGGACCTTGAGGAGAGACTGCTAGGATTTATCATAGAGCATTTGAAGGAGACATGTTGCGACGAGCTTAATATTATGAAGGTTGAGCTTCCGATTCCTGTTAAGATTCCAAGAATAAGCCTTATTGAAGCACAGGAAATACTTCTTAAGGAATTTGGCAAGAATTCACCAGTAGGAAACATAGATGCAGACGGAGAAAAGTTATTTGCGAAATATATTAAGAACAAATACCAATCGGACTTTGTCTTCCTTACTAAATATCCCGCATCAAAGAGACCTCTTTATACAATGCCTGATGATGAACTTGAAGGAATGACAAAATCTTTTGACTTAATATTCAAAGGGCTTGAAATCACAACAGGTGGACAGAGGATTCATGACTACGACGAGCTCAAGGACAACATGATTAAATTTGGAGCAAAGCCTGAAAGCTTTGACTTCTATCTTGACTCATTTAAATACGGAATGCCGCCCCATGGTGGACTGGCAATAGGTCTTGAAAGGATTACCATGATGTTCCTTGGACTGGACAACATTAGAAAGGCAACACTTCTGCCTAGAGATCTTAACAGAGTCACACCATAATGTGGACAATTCCAGTGACAATAACACCATCAGTGGACAGTATCTGTAAAAAGAACTTATAGATTGAAATTAAAATACGGGAGGCAGTCATGAAAGTAACAAAAGACGAAGTATATTATATAGCAAAGCTTGCAAATCTTCACTTTACTGAAGAGGAAGCGCAAAAAATGTCAGAGGAGTTTTCCGGCATACTTACTCATTTTGATAATATTAACAAAGAAGATCTTGATGGAATAGAGATGTATTCTTTTGATGATAAGCCATTGAGACTCAGGAAAGACGAAACTCAATCTTTTGAAAACAGCAAGAATCTCTTTAAAAACACCAAGAAGATGAGAGCCACTGCCATAGAAATACCAAAAGTAGTTGAATAGGTAATTGTAGTAATAAAAAAATCAATGTAGTTTTATCTCATAACAAGTTTCGTGCTAATTCATGCAACATTTGAAGCACAATTGAACCGTTTGTATTTCAAATAACGCAAGAATTAACTCAACTAAAGTTATGATATAAAGACTAGGAGGAAGACATGGATATTACAGGATTGAGCATTAAGGATATTAGAAAATCCTATGAAGACAGGAAGTTTTCCTGCGAAGAACTAACCAGGGAATATTTGAGGAAAATCAGGAAATATGATGAGGGTATAAAAGCCTTTATTTCGGTCAGCGAAGAAGCTGCAATAGCAAGAGCAAAAAAAATTGATGAAAAAATGTACCATGGAATCGATTTGGGCATAATGGAAGGAATTCCAGTAGGTATCAAGGACAATATTTGCACTAATGGACTTAAGACTACATGTGCATCCAAGATGCTTGAGGATTTTATACCTCCATACGATGCAGGAGTTGTGACAAGGCTTAAGGAATCAGGTGCGGTAATCCTTGGAAAACTTAATATGGATGAATTTGCCATGGGTTCTTCAAATGAAAACTCGGCATTTTTTACTACTAAAAACCCATGGGACCTTGACAGGGTACCAGGAGGATCTTCAGGAGGTTCGGCTGCTGCAGTATCTGCAGGATTTGCAAAGGTCACATTTGGGTCCGATACCGGTGGTTCCATAAGAATGCCTGCATCATTTTGCGGTCTTGTTGGAGTTAAGCCAACCTACGGTACTGTTTCCAGATATGGTCTAATTGCCTTCGGGTCTTCACTTGATCAGATTGGTCCATTTGCAAGAAATGTTGAAGATGCAGCCTATGGATTACAGTGTATTCAGGGATTCGATCCAAAGGATTCAACTTCCATAGAGTCGGGCTATACAAAAGACTATTCAGCAACTATGAAGTCTGGAGTAAAAGGTCTTAAAGTTGGAATCCCAAAGGAATTCATAGGCGAAGGAATAAATGATGAAGTAAGGAAAAGTCTTCTTGACGCAGCGGATATTCTTAAAAAACAGGGTGCGGAAGTTGAAGAATTCAGCCTTCCAATCACAGATAGCGGCCTTTCAGCTTATTATATTATATCTTCAGCGGAGGCAAGTTCAAACCTTGGACGGTATGATGGTGTGAGATACGGATACAGAACAAAAGAATTCGAATCATTTCAGGAACTTGTCATCAAATCCCGTACGGAAGGATTTGGAGACGAGGTTAAGAGAAGGATAATGATGGGAACCTATGTACTTTCTTCAGGTTACTATGATGCATATTACAAGAAGGCCATGACCTTCAGACATAAAGTCAAGCAACTATATAAATCTGCATTCGAAAAATACGACACAATATTGTCTCCAACTGTACCGATTCTTCCATTTAAAATTGGAGAGAAAACTTCAGATCCACTTGAGATGTATCTGGCGGACATATTGACTGTAAATGTAAACATCGCAGGAATACCTGCAATATCGGTTCCTTCGGGATTCAGTGAATCTGGACTTCCAATAGGAGTACAGTTCATGGGAGACCACATGTCAGAGGAGAAGCTGTTCAGATTTGCATATTCTCTTGAAAAGGAACTTGATCTTGATCTAATACCTGAACTTAAGGAGGTGGAATAATGGCATCTTATGAAACAGTAATAGGACTTGAAATACATGTTGAACTTGCTACTAAATCGAAAATATTCTGTTCCTGTTCTACTGAATTTGGAGCCGAACCGAACAAAAACACATGTCCCGTATGCATAGGGCTTCCTGGAGTAATGCCTGTGCTCAACGAAGAGGTTGTAAACCTTGCAATTAAGGCGGGAACTGCCCTTGGCTGCGATATCAACCTTATTAACAAGATGGACAGGAAAAACTATTTCTATCCCGACCTACCAAAGGCTTATCAGATATCACAGTTTGATTTGCCAATATGTTCAAATGGATATGTTGAAATAGAAGTGGATGGTAAGAAGTCAAAGAAAGCACTTACAAGGATACATCTTGAAGAGGATGCAGGAAAACTTACCCACCTTGAGGACGAAGAACATACATTGATTGATTACAACAGGGGAGGAGTTCCGCTGGTTGAAATAGTGTCCGAACCTGACATGAGATCAGCGGAAGAGGCTGTATCATTTCTTGAAAACCTAAGAGCCATTCTTATTTATTCGGGAATATCTGACTGTCGTATGGAACAGGGTTCAATGAGATGCGATGTCAATATTTCAATAAGAGAAGCAGGGTCTGATGTTCTAAACACAAGGGTTGAAATAAAGAATATGAACTCTATAAAGGAAGTTTTCAAGGCAATAAAAAAGGAAGAAAAGCGTCAGATAGAACTTTACAGCTACGGTGAAAGTCACAAGGTTAAGCAGGAAACAAGAAGATGGGATGCTTCCAAGGGAAGAACAATAACAATGAGATCAAAAGAAGAAGCCCATGACTACAGATATTTCCCTGAGCCTGATCTTCCTCCAGTAATAATACCAAAAAAGCAGGTGGAAGATATTAGAGATACTCTTCCTGAGCTTCCAAAACAAAAGAAAGAAAGAATGATTTCCGAGTATGGAATTTCAGAAAAGGATACTGAAATACTAATAGAGGAAAAGGAAATTGCAGATTTCTATGAAAAGACAGTTGAACTTTCAAAGGAACCAAAGGAAGCTGCAAACTGGATAATCACTGAGGTGTTGAGAGTTCTCAAGACTGAAGATAAAATACCCGTTACAGAGGTACAGCTTTCTGATCTTATAGCTGAGGTTAAGAAGGGAACTGTAAGTAGAACTGCAGCCAAGGATGTATTCGAAGAGCTCTGTGTAAGCAGTAAGTCTGTTGGTGAAGTAATAGAGGAAAAAGGACTTAAGCAGATAAGTTCAAGTGACGAGCTTGCTGATATAGTTAAAAAGATACTTGAAGAAAATCCACAGGCAATAGCGGATTTCAAGGAAGGAAAGAAGCAGTCTTTTGGATTCCTAATGGGGCAATGCATGAAGGCCACAAAAGGCAAGGGAAACCCTGGAACAATTAAGGGTATACTGGAAGAAATGTTGAACAATTAACAAAGCAAAAATATAAAAATATGAATTTACTTTTTGTATTTTTGTAATAACCATCCCTATATAAAGAGGCATCCTCCTACTGGTTATGGAGGGTGCTTCTTAGATTTGTTGATTATTTGACTTTTATTTCTAAGATATCAGAAAGTCCTTGAATTTTTCGGCAAGGGGAGATAGATATCTATTTCTGCAGTAGACGAAATAGAATTGTCTTCTTATGTCTAGTCCCTTTATAAGGAGAGGTTTAATAAGTTTGAGTCTGATTTCGTTTTCGATTGCGATTTCAGACATGAAGCTTATTCCCATGTCAAGCTCAACCATTTTTTTTATTGTTTCATTGCTTTCCACGGCGGATATCATATTGAGGCTTGATACGTTCATGTCTGCATCTTCTAAGTTTTTTTCAAGAATCTTCCTTGTTCCTGAGCCTTCCTCACGCATTATGAGCTTTTCCTTTTTTAAAAGGTCCATGTCTATCTCTTCATAATCATTCCAGTGGTATTTTCCAGTATTGGAAACAGCAAGGACTATCCTATCTTCATAGAAGGGAATATATTCAAGCCGTTTTGATTCGTAGATTGCTCCTGTGATTCCGTAGTTTGTATAACCCTTCAACACATCGTCGACGACTTTTTTAGAATCGCCGTGGTTGAGAGTAAAGGTTATATCGGGATATTTAATTGAAAAGTCTCTTAAATATCGTGGAAGTATATATTGCTCAGGAATCGTACTTGAGCTTATTTCCAGATTGCCGCAGATACTTCCTTTTAGCTTTCCAATTTCATAGGTCGCCTTGTCTCTCATATTTAGCATGTTGACTGCATAGCTGTAGAGCAGTTCACCTTCCTCGGTGACTGTTGTTTTTTTGTAGTTTCTGTTTATGAGTACCGTTTCAAGTTCTTTCTCCAGATTTTGAACATTGTTGGAAACGGCAGGTTGTGTAAGAAAAAGTTTTTCAGCAGCTTTTGAGAAACTCTTCAGATTTACTACATATATGAAGCTTTCCAGTTGATTGAATTCCAATTTTATCCACCTTTATTTTTTCATAGCATAGCTGCTTTCTTGAGCACCTTGTTTATGCTATCAATGACATGTTTGACCTCTTCAATGGTATTGAAATGGCTGAAGCTAAACCTTACGGTACCATTGGGAAAGGTTCCCAGTGTCTTGTGGGCCGATGGTGCGCAGTGAAGTCCGCATCTTGTCATTATTCCGTATTCCTTGTTCAGGATATGTGAAACCATACCATTGTCATTTTCAAGGAAGTCTATTGACACAAGGGCTGTTCTTCCCGTTATTGAATCTAGGCCAACAGGTTTTATTCTATCTATATTATATATGTCTTTTAGGAAGCCATCAAGCAGATAGAGCTCCTTTTCCCTGATTTCCTTGATTTTTCCATGAGTTAGGTATTTTAGTGCGGCATTGAGGCCGTATATTCCAGGTATGTTCATGGTGCCTGCCTCAAACTTGTCGGGCATATACCTTGGATGTATTTCCATTTCAGATGCGCTTCCCGTGCCACCTTCAATGAAGGTGGACATTTCCTTTAGTATCTTGTCTCCAACTATGAATCCCCCCATTCCCTGGGGACCAAGAAGGCTTTTGTGTCCAGTGTAGGCAATTATGTCGGCATTGGTTTTTTCAAAATCTATATCTGTGAAGCCCGCAGTCTGTCAACTATGAAATAGAGGTTGTTTTCCTTACAGATTTTGCCTACCCGTTCAATGTCGATTATAGTACCACATACATTTGAGCCGTGAGTCATTACAACAGTCCTTGTCTCAGGTCTTATGAAATCCCTTATATCTTCAGGATTTAGCTGACCAACTTCATTGCAAGGAACTTTTGAAAATTCAACTTCTCTTTCAGCAAGAGAGCTAAGGGGCCTCATTACAGCATTATGCTCCATTGAAGAGACTATTATATGGTCTCCTTTTTTTAGAAGGCTCTTCAATATTATATTAAGACTTTCAGTTATGTTTTTTGTGAATATTGCATTTTCCGGCTTGTGAAAATTGAAGAGTTCACATATGAGCTCTCTTGTTTCGTAGACTATGTTTTCAGCTTCCAGGGACGAATCATAGGCGCCTCTGTTCACGTTGCATCCTATGTTTAAGAGATAATGAGACATGCTTTCTGCAACGCCTGGAGCCTTGGGAAATGATGTTGCACCATTGTCCA
>NZ_CEZJXU010000017.1:0-2948 GCF_983023055.1 Dethiosulfatibacter sp.
GTCTATCCTCGCTGCCATATACGTTGTCAACTATATCTGTAAAATTTATTCCCTTTTCAACCAGTTCTGCAACACATCTAAAAGTGTCGGGAGTAGTTTTATCATATATGAACTTTCCAGTGTCAGTCAATATTGCCGTATAAATGTTAATAGCTGAATCTTTGCCTACATCATATCCCCATTGGCTGGACATTTTATAAATCATCTCACCAGTGGAGCTGCAGTCTTTTTCCACAATATTTATATCACAGAAGTTAAGATTTGATTCATGATGGTCTATGCATATGCTTTTGTTGCCTCTGTGAAATACTTCCTTCATATTGCCTGTTCTATCCAAATCACTGCAATCAAGTACAATGACAAGATCATGACTGGATTTTCCAGGCTTGTTGTTAATTTTCGCCAAACCAGGCAAAAATGCATAGTTATCAGGTATTCCACCATCAAGGTAAACATCGGATTTAATTCCCCTGTCAGACAATATATGGTGAAGCCCCAGTAAAGACCCAAGACAGTCTCCGTCTGGGTCCTTATGGGAAATCAGAGCTATTCTGTTGGAATTTTCTATCAAAATTTGCATTTCGTTAACATAATTTATATTATGTGCATTCATATCATACCTGCTATTCCTGATTGTTTTCCAAGCCTTTCAGCAGCTCGTTGATTCTAATGCTGTTTTCGATACTTCCGTCCAGATAAAAGTTCAGCTCTGGTGTAATTCTCGTAGTAAGTTTTGAGCTGAGCTCTTTTCTTATATATCCTTTTGCCTTGTTTAATATCTCAACTGTCTCTGTTTTGTTCTTTTCAGACCCTATTATAGAGATATAAACTTTAGCGAAGTGCATGTCGTCAGTTATCATAACTTCCGTAATAGAAACATGTTCGCTCATTCTAGGATCTTTTACATCGTTATGAATTATACCACTCAAGTATCTTTTTATATCCTGCGTGAGTCTATTTTTTCTTTTACTCTTCATCTAACATCACCTTTTTATTTCTTCAATTATGTATGCTTCGATAATGTCGCCCTCTTTAAGGTCGTTGTATTTCTCAATCATAAGACCACCTTCATAACCGGTCTTAAGCTCAGATGCATCATCCTTGAATCTTTTAAGAGAAGCTATTGACCCCTCATGGATAACTATATCATTTCTTAACAACCTGATGCCGGACTTTCTTGTGATTTTACCGCTTGACACATAAATTCCTGCTATTGTACCTACACCTGAAACCTTGAATAGTTGTCTAATTTCAGCTCTTCCCAGTATCACTTCTTTGAATTCAGGAGCAAGCATTCCTTTGACAGCAGCTTCAATATCTTCAATTGCACTGTAAATTACGCTATATGTTCTAATATCAACATTTTCCATCTTTGCCAGTTCACTGGCTGAATTTGTAGGTCTTACATTAAAGCCGATTACTATGGCATTTGATGCTGAAGCTAGCATTATGTCAGTTTCATTTATTCCACCTACACCGCCGTGTATGGTTTTAACATTGACTTCCTCTATACTTAGTTTTTCAAGAGATTGCTTAATAGCCTCAATAGATCCTTTAACATCAGCTTTAACGATTAAGTTCAGGTCCTGTATTTCACCCTCCTGAATTCTGCTGAAAAGGTCTTCAAGTGTTACTCTTGCAGTTCCCTTGTTGGATACATCTTTGATTTTCTGTCTTCTTTTTTCTGCAAGGCCTTTAGCCATTTTTTCATCTTTCATTGAATAGAGTATCTCTCCAGCTTCAGGAACTTCTGATAGGCCAGTTATTTCAACAGGTGTAGATGGTGTTGCAGAATTTATTCTTTTTCCTTTGCTGTTAATCATTACTCTGATTTTCCCATACGAAGTACCTGTAAGAACAAAATCACCCTTGTTCAAGGTACCTTTTGCTATAAGAACTGTAGCTATTGGTCCTCTTCCCTTGTCAAGTCTTGCTTCAATGATTGTTCCCACTGCAAGTCTGTCTGGATTGGCCTTTAGCTCTTCAAGTTCTGCTACCAAAAGAACCATTTCAAGAAGCTCGTCAATACCGATTCTTTTAAGTGCTGAAAGTTCTACACTTATTGTGCTTCCACCCCAGTCCTCTGTCAAAAGACCCTGTTCTGCAAGTTCCTTCTTTACTTTGTCAACATTTGCATTTTCCTTGTCAATCTTGTTTATTGCAATTATTATTGGAACTTCTGCAGCCTTGGCATGGTTGATTGCTTCTATTGTCTGAGGCATGATTCCATCATCCGCCGCAACTACAAGTATTGCTATATCTGTAACCTGCGCGCCCCTTGATCTCATTGACGTAAAGGCTTCATGGCCTGGAGTGTCAAGGAAGGTGATTATCTTGTCATTTATAACTATTTCAGATGCACCAATATGCTGAGTTATACCACCAGCTTCTCCATCTGTTATGTTTGTGTTTCTTATTGCGTCAAGAAGAGAAGTCTTACCATGGTCAACATGTCCCATTACAGTAACTATTGGAGGTCTTGGCTGAAGGTCTTTTTCATCATCTTCATAGTCAAGGTCGCTTTCTATAACCTCAATTTCATTAATTTCTTCAACCATTTCAAGAACTATATCCATCTCTTCAGCAATGATAAATGCTGTTTCAAAATCTATTTCTTGGTTCAGGTTTGCCATTATACCGCTTGTAATCAATTTTGTTATAAGAGTATTTACAGGTATTTCCAACACTTCAGCCAAATCTTTGACTATAATTGATGTACCCATTTTATATTCTTTTACTTCTTCAACTTCATTAAGTTCTCTTTCTCTTTTATATTGCTGCTTCTTTACTTTTTCCTTTTTTTGGAGACTTCTTCTTTTTACATTGCCGCCCTTGTTGTCAGTACCCGGCTTAGGATTTCCCTGCTGTCTAGACTGGCCACCTGGCTTAGTATTTCCATATTGTTTTGGCTGGCTTCCTGGTTTAGTATTTCCCTGTTGTTTTGGCTG
>NZ_CEZJXU010000017.1:3048-13412 GCF_983023055.1 Dethiosulfatibacter sp.
CACTAGGCTTTGTATATCCCTGTTGTTTTGGCTGACCACTAGGCTTTGTATATCCCTGTTGTTTTGGCTGACCACTAGGCTTTGTATATCCCTGTTGTTTTGGCTGACCACTAGGCTTTGTATATCCTTGTTGTTTTGGCTGACCACTAGGCTTTGTATTTCCCTGTTGTTTTGGCTGATCACTTGGCTTCTTGTTGAATTGCTTTTTATCATTGCCTATTTGTGATCTGGTTTGAGTTTTTTGTTTATTGTCAGCCATTTTGTTTTGCTGTACTTTTGGTTTGGCCTTATCCTCATGTGTTTTCAGAAACAGCTTCTGTATTCTTGCTGCATCCAACTCGCTAACCGAGCTCATGTGATTTTTTATTCCTTCGATTTTTAGTTCTTTTTCTGCCGATTCTATGATTTTCTTACTTGATATATTGAGTATTTTCGATAATTCATATATTCTCATAAAGAACACCTCCTGTTAATAATGTTTCATTATATAATCTGCCATGTTTCCATCACATATTCCTACGAAACTCACTTCTGATTTATTTAAAATGCTGCCGATTTCTACTTTCAAACCGTATTCCAGACATTTAATAGTGTTGGTGTTGCAAAGCTCTATTACTTTTCCTCGTATTTTCTCTGAAGAATCAGTGCTGTATATTACTAGAACAACTTTTTTATTTTTGATTCCATCTGTAACAGCATCATATCCCAAGAGTAAATTTCCGCTTTTTCTAGCAAAGCCAATCATTCCATAGATTTTATTTATCATCTTCAAGTACCTTTAACATTTCTTCATACAATTTTTCGGAAATTTCACATTGGAAGGCTTTATTAAGTCTTTTAGACTTATACGCTTTTTCATAGCAATCTTTATTTTTACAGATATATGCTCCTCTTCCATTTAACTTTCCTTTTAAATCGAGAGCAATATCGCCTTCTTTATTCTTTACAACTCTTATGAGTTCTTTTTTGGGAAAAATTTCATTGCACCCCAGACATTTTCTCATGGGGACTTTTTTATTTTTCATTTACTCACCTTCGTTCATTGCATCGTATTGAGACTCGCTTTTTATATCTATTTTCCAGCTTGTCAATTTTGCTGCCAGTCTTGCATTTTGTCCTTCTTTTCCAATAGCCAGTGAAAGCTGGAAATCCGGTACAACTACAAGAGCACTCTTACTCTTCTCATTAACTTCTACTTTCACAACTGTAGCAGGGCTTAAACTATTTGAAATGAATTTCATAGGTTCTTTGTCATATACTATGATATCGATTTTTTCACCGTTTATTTCATCTACAATTGACTTTACCCTTGTACCTTTGTTTCCAACACAAGATCCAATAGGATCAACATTTTCGTCATTTGTCATGACGGCAATTTTTGACCTTGATCCTGCTTCTCTAGCAATATTGAATATGTCTATGACGCCGTCATATATTTCTGGAACTTCAAGTTCGAATATTCTCTTCACTAAATCAGGATGTGTTCTCGACAAGGTAATATTTGCACCCTTGCTTGTGTTTTTCACATCTACGATTACTGCCTTGATCCTATCTCCCTGTCTGTAAACTTCTCCAGGAATCTGCTCACTTTCAGTCAATATACCTTCAATTTTTCCAAGGTTTATGAAGATATTGTTTTTACTGATTCTTTGAACAGTACCGGTTACAATTTCACTTTCCCTACCGTGGAATTCTTCATAAATATTTTCTCTTTCAGCTTCTCTTATTTTTTGAAGTATAACCTGTCTTGATGTTTGCGCCGCTATCCTTCCAAAATCTTCCTTAGGCTGAATAGTGTTTCTCACTACATCACCAATCTCATATTTGTTGTTGATTTCTTTTGCACTTTCAAGGTCCATTTGGAAACCATCGTCTTCTACTTCCTCAACAATGACCATTTCAGTATATACCTTGTACTCACCAGTTTCAGTATCAATTTGAACCTTTACGTTTCCGTTTTTTCCATAATTCTTTTTATAACCTGAAATAAGTGCTGTTTCAATTGCTTCTATGACGATTTCCTTTGATATTCCCTTTTCTTTTTCTAAATCATCAATAGCTCTGATAAAATCCTTGTTCATTTCTTCCTCCACTAAAACTCAACTGATTTATTGATTTTTGATATATTACTTTTGTCTATTCTAACTTCTTTGCCACCCTCTTCAACTATCACCGTTTCTTCATCGAATTCAACGAGAGTACCTAAATAGTATTTCTTGCTGTTAAGCTTTGAATAAAGCTTAATTTCAACTTCTTTTCCAATGTTTTTCTCATAGTCACTGTTTTTTCTAAAAGCTCTATCTATTCCCGGTGAAGATACCTCCAGGTAATACACTTCTTCAATAGGGTCTTCCTTGTCAATCTCTTCACTGATTTTTCTATTTACTATGGAACAGTCGTCAAGATTTACTCCTGCTTCCTTTGATATATATATTCTCAAATAGTTGAGGCCGCTTTCTTTTACATATTCCACATCATAAATTTCAATATCCATATCTTCAACTATTTTTTCAGAAATCGTTCTAACATAATCTATTATATTATTCTTATTCATACAAACCTCCTTTGGGCAATTAGAAAGAGTGGGCTGCCCCACTCTCTAGTTTCTTTATTCAACAGATATATTGTATCACAAAAGCATCGAATAATCAAATATTAAATAAAGATATCTGATTGCTTTGATTAAGCCCTTCAAGGGTTCCGTGGTTTTTCAAGATTTCTATACAGGTTTTGTTAACCCTGGCTCTCTTAGACAGATCTTCAATAGAAATAAATTCTCCTTTTTCTCTTTCCGCCTGAATGCTTAAGGCTGCACTTTCTCCCAATCCCTGAATGGATATGAAAGGAGGCAACAGCTTGTTGTCTACAATTTTAAACTCCTTACAGTCGGACTTGTAAAGGTCAACAGGAAGTATTGAATATCCACGCTTATACATTTCAAAAGCAACCTCAAGGACAGTACAAAGATTCTTTTCCTTTTGGGTATTGCTCTCTTTACTTGAAATCTCTCTTATAGTGTCTCCTATTGCTTTCTCTCCCTTTACTACAAGGTCAGCATCAAAATCCTGCGCCTTCATGGTAAAATAGGACCCATAGAAAGCCAAGGGATGATGAACCTTGAAGTATGCTATCTTAACAGACATCGTTACATATGCTACAGCATGAGCCTTTGGGAACATATACTTGATCTTGTTGCAGGAATCGATATACCACTGTGGTACATTTTGTTCATACATGGCATCTAGATCTTCATCCCTTAGACCTTTACCTTTCCTAACTCTCTCCATTATATCGAATGATCTTTTCTTTTCAAGTCCTTGATAAATCAGATATGTCATAATGTCATCCCTTGTGGATATTACATTTCCTATTGTTGTGATATTCTTTCGAATAAGCTCCTGTGCATTGTTTATCCAAACATCAGTACCATGAGAAAGACCAGATATCCTTACTAGTTCCGAAAATGTCTTTGGTTTTGTGTCAAGAAGCATCTGTCTAACGAAGTGGGTACCGAATTCGGGAATACCCAGAGTTCCCGTTTCACATTTAATGTCTTCTTTTGTTATTCCCAGTGCCTCCGGCGATTGAAAAAGTGAGATGGTTGCCGGGTCATCAAGGGGAACATCATAATTGTTCACACCGGTAAAATCTTCAAGCATTCTTATGATAGTAGGTGTATCATGTCCAAGAAGGTCCAGCTTTAGTATCCTACCAGATATTGAATGATAGTCAAAATGGGTTGTTATTACACCTGATTTCTTATTGTTTGCAGGATACTGAATTGGTGTAAAATCATATATTTCCTTATCTTGAGGAACAATCATTACACCGCCAGGATGCTGACCGGTTGTTCTTTTTATTCCTGTACAATTTTCGACCATCCTGTTGATCTCAGCATTTCTCAGTTTAGCTTCTTTTTCATCAAAGTAGTTTTTGACAAATCCGTAGGCCGTTTTCGAAGCTATGGTTCCTATTGTACCGGCTCTATATACATATCCTTCACCAAAAAGCTCTTCAGTGTTCTTCATTGCAGCCACCTGTGCAACAGCCGCAAAATTAAGATCTATATCTGGCTCCTTGTCTCCTTTGAAACCAAGAAATACCTCAAAGGGTATGTCATGCCCTTCTTTAATATACTCTTCGCCACATACAGGACATTTTTTAGGAGGCATATCTACTCCCGAACCATAGGTTCCGTCAAGTACGAATTCACTGTTCTTGCAGTTTTTACATATATAGTGGGGAGGCAAAGGATTTACCTCTGTAATGTTACTCATTGTTGCTGCAAAGGAAGAACCTACTGACCCTCTAGAACCAACTAGATATCCTAGTTGTAGCGACCTTTCAACAAGCTTCTGTGAAATGATATACATAATGGCATATCCATTGGAGATAATTGAATTCAATTCCCTGTCAAGACGTTGCTCAACAACTTCTGGAAGAGGATTGCCGTATTTTTCAAAAGCAGTCTTACGTGTTATCTCCTTCAACATTTCGTCGGAACCCTCAATAATAGGTGGGAAAGTACCGTCAGGTATAGGTCTTATATCTTCTATGGAATCAGCAATAAGATTCGGTCCATTAATGACTACTTCCCTGCAAAGATCCTCTCCAAGATATGAAAAGTCCTTCAACATTTCATCTGTAGATTTGAAATACAAAGGTGGCTGATCCGAAGCATCTGAATATCCTTGCCCACTCATGAGAATCTCCCTGGTCTGACTGTCGTCTTCGTCAAGGAAATGAACATCTCCTGTAGCGCATATGATTTTATTGTTTCTTTTTCCTATTTCAACAAGCTTTTTATTTATTTCTACAAGATCTTCCTTGCTTTTCAATATTCCCTTGTTTACAAGAAATATATTATTCATAATAGGTTGAATTTCCACAAAGTCATACATTGAAACAATCTCATCAATTTCTCCATCGCTGGCGCCGCTCATTACAGCTTTGAAAAGTTCACCTGCTTCACAGGCTGTTCCAAGAACAAGTCCCTCCCGGTACTTACTTATAAGGGATTTTGGTATTCTAGGCTTTTTGTAGAAATAATTTATATGTGCTTCGGATACAAGCTTATACAAGTTTTTCAAACCAATATAGTTTTTAGCCATTATGATTATATGATATGTCTGAGCATCCTTAATTGAAGTTTCAGTTGATAGACCTGAATTGACATCTGTAAGATTAGTGATTTTCCTTTCCTCAAGCATTTTTATGAATCTAATAAGAATTTCTCCAGTAGCCCTTGCATCATCTGATGCCCTGTGGTGGTTTTCAAGTGATATTTTAAAAAACTCGCAAATCTTATTAAGCTTGTGGCTTCTTCTTTTCTTCAACAATATTCTGGATAGTTCAAGAGTATCAAGAATACTGAAGTCCCCTTTAAGAAACTTTCTAATAAAGGAATAGTCAAAATTTGCATTATGTGCCACTAAAACCTTGCAGTTACCTATAAATTTCATAAACTCTTCAATACAATAATGAATATCTTCGCAGTCCCGTACATCTTCGTTTCTTATCCCAGTCAGCGCGGTAATCTTTTCAGGTATATCCATTCCTGGATTGACAAGTATATTGAATTCCTCTGTGATTTCGTTGTTTACAACCTTTACGGCACCTATTTCTATTATCATGTCCTTCATTGGAGAAAGACCTGTAGTTTCAATATCGAAGACTACCATTTCTTCTCTTATTCCCTGGTTAACAGGATTCTTCACTATGGTAATGTCATCATCAGACAAATAACCTTCTACACCATAAAGAATTTTCACTCCATACTTGTCAGCTGCATGCATTGCATCAGGGAAAGATTGGAGGACGCCGTGATCTGTAATTGCAACAGCTTTGTGTCCCCATTCCTTTGCTCTTTTAACTATGTTTCCAAACTCGCTTACGCCATCCATAGAGCTCATTTTACTGTGGACATGCAGCTCAACCCTCTTCTCCTCACAGGTATCCTGACAAACATGTTTTCCTTCGGAATCCATTTCACAAAGGCTTATATTGTTAGCGATGAGAACATATTCCTTTGAATATGTATCATAATTCATTCTACCCTTTACAATAATGGAACTTCCTTTCCCAAGCGTCTCCACTCGTTGAACAACATCAGCTTTTCTTATAAAGCTTTTTACAGTTATTGAATTTGTATAATCCGTCATATCAATCTGGCTTATATATAAATCCTTTTTTATAGTCTTCACTTCAATGGATAGTATTTCACCTTTAACACAGCAGTCAAATCCTTCAACATCCATAATATCGTCTATTTTTATATAACTGTCCTTAATCTTTTTCCCAATAATAATGTCTTCACTTGATCCATTATCCTTACCTTGTTTTGTAGGTTGTTTTGCTTTTTTAGACTGATGAACAGCATTTATTTCGCTACTTTTCTTTACTATTTCATCAAGCTCCCTATCTAGATCAAGGCCAGGACCAGACCTTTCAATAAGATTGATATTGATTTTGTAGTTGCAACCATAGACCCGTTCGTGGTATCCTGCAATCTTGTCTGCAGTATTGCTTCTCATGATATTATCAAATAGTAATTTGCTGTTTACGTTGACAATAATAGATTCGCCTTCTATTTCAAAGTTTTCTTCACTAAATTCTCTTGAAAAAGACTTGATGTATTTTCTGAAAAGAAAACAAAAGTTAGATTTCACAGTATTTTCAGAAATACCTTTTACTTTGTTGCCATATGCAATTTTGACAGTAATGTTTTCTGAAAACATTCTTCTATATTCCCTTTCATATTTGTACAATGAAGCAAGGTCGAATATCTCTTCAGTACCAAGAAGAATATTCATCCTGTTGGAATTATGATTAAGTTCAATATTAGAAATCAGATCATTTATTAATAAATTATCACTCATGTTTATATCACCATAAAAAAACTGCTTTACGCAGTTATATTTTTTCTATCTCTTCAAGGAGTACATTGACAACATCTTTCTCTTTTAGAGTTCTAACTACTTCACCCTTCTTGAAAAGAACTGCTTTTCCATCTCCACCAGCAATACCAATATCCGCTTCTTTCGCTTCCCCTGGCCCATTTACTATGCAACCCATTATCGCAATGTTCAAGTCCTTTTTGCAGTCCACAAGGGCTTCCTCTACTTCATTTACGATTTTTTCGAGATTTATCCTTGTTCTTCCACAGGTTGGGCAAGATATTATATTTGGTCCGTAAGGCCTAATATTAAGGAATTGCAACATCTTCCTCCCTACTAAAACTTCCTTTTCAGGAGAATCAGTTAAAGATATCCTTATTGTATCACCTATTCCCTTCATTAGTAGGCTACCAATCCCCATTGCAGACTTTATGGTTCCGTTGACAAAAGAACCTGCCTCTGTAATACCTAAATGTAGAGGATATTCGTTTCTTTTCCTCATTAGACTATTGGCTTCATAAGTAAGGTTGACATCAGACGATTTAATTGATATCACTATATTATCGTATCCGCAGTCTTCTATTATACCTACCTGCTCCACCGCACTTTCAACAAGAGAATTAGCATTGATTCCATTATATTTTTCTACGTATTCCTTTTTTACAGATCCGGAATTAACACCAACTCTTATAGGAATGTTTTTTTCACTACAGACCTTAACTACTTCCCTTATATTTTCCTTGCTTCCAATATTTCCGGGATTCAGCCTTATTCCGTCAGCTCCGTTTTCAAGAGACTTTATTGCCAGCTTATGGTCAAAATGTATATCTGCAATAAGAGGAATATAAATTTCTTTCTTTATTTCCTTTATTGCATAAGCGCTTTCCATATCTGGCACTGCGCATCTTATGATGTCGCAACCCTTTCTTTCAAGGGATTTAATCTGTTTTACCGTTTCAATTACATTCCTTGTATCAGTATTTGTCATTGACTGTACTGTAACTATACTGTCACCGCCTACGGCAACATTTCCGTAATATATCTTCTTTTTCATTTCTACCCCTAGGTTAAAAGTTTTAATATATCCTTATACAAAACAAAGAACATTAGTGCCATAAGAAAAACAAATCCAATGAAATGTACATAACCTTCCTTATCAGGTGGAATTCTTTTCCCTGAAACACCTTCCCATATTATAAATACAAGCCTGCTTCCATCCAGTGCAGGAATAGGCAATAAATTCATAAATCCAAGGTTTATACTTATAAACGCCGCCAAATTAATTAATGGATATAAACCAATTTTAGCAGCCTCTCCAACCATGGAAATGATTCCTACAGGTCCTGCAATAGCTTCAGTGCCAACATTCCCTGTAAAAAGCATTAGTATAAATTGGAACATAAGCTTAATATAAAAAACAGTTTTAAATAAAGAACCGTAGATTGCAGCAACTATGTTTTTCTCAACTTCTGTATAAAATCCAATAGTCAATTGGTTCATAGGTTCAACATCAATATTTATACTTTTTCCATTTCTGTCAACCAGGATATCAATTTCATCTCCATGCGAACCTTTTATTGCATCCTTTACTTCTTCCCATGTATCAGTATCAATGCTATTTATAGATTGAATTCGATCTCCCACCTTGATTCCTGCTTCTGCAGCGGGGTAACCCATATTGACCATGGACAACTCTGTAGTGTATTCGCCATTGATTTCAGTTGGAGAAATACCAACTACATATCTGTAACTATTTTCAATAATAAAATCATATTCTTTTCCGTCTCTTTCAACTACAATATTATAATCCGTTTCATTTTCTGAAATTTCTTCATATAAATCATCCCAAAATCTAACTCGATTTCCTTCGATGCTTATTATTTCATCGCCCTCTCTAAGACCCGATGCATACTCATTTGAATCCGCATCAATATACTCAACTGTAGTACCGGATATACCATATGTTGATACAATGACAAAAAACAATATAAACGCAAGAATAAAATTCATCATTGGACCCATGAAAATAACAAAAAATCTTTTCATTGCTGATTTCGAATTAAAACTGTCATGAGAGAAGGTTTCGTCATCTTCACCTTCCATTCTGATATATCCTCCGATTGGTAATGCTTTTATTAAATAATCAGTTTGCTTTCCCTTTTTCCTGTAGAGAACAGGTCCCATTCCAATAGAAAATTCATGAACCTTGATGCCGACTTTTCTGGCAGCCAGAAAATGCCCCAATTCATGAATTAGTATTACAAGGGAAAATATTATAATTGAAGATATTGTTGTTATCATGATGTCCTCCTATAGCATATATAATGTCATATAATAAACAAGTGGTGCTACAAATAAAAAGCTGTCAAATCTATCCAGCATTCCTCCGTGACCAGGCAATACATTTCCATAATCCTTTACATTGTACTCCCTTTTTATCTTGGAGGCAACCAAATCTCCAAAAACGGATGCCATAACTCCAATAACCCCTATGAGTAATACCGATAACATATCCGACTTAAGCATTAGGATATTCATAATAGCCATTGCAACCATTGTACCGGCAAGCCCTCCTAGAACTCCTTCAACACTCTTTTTAGGGCTCAGATTAGGACAAAGTTTGTGTTTACCATATCTAGTTCCTGCAAGGTATGCAAAGGAATCAGCACTAAATGCTACGGCATATGCTGACCAAATGTAAATGGTTTCACCTAAAAGCACCACATGATACATTAGTATTATAATATATACAAATGCAAATATTGTTGATGAAATATCAAATAATTTAATATTTGAGTCAATAACGTAAAATATACCTGCTACTATCATATATGATGACAACACCAGATAAGGATTAATACTTAGTTCAAATGCATTTGAAGCAAATATTGCAATAGTTATCAAGTAATTCAATATGAATACATGATTTTTATTTTTATTAACTGCCTTGTTATACTCAAATAAAGCCACCATGGTTATTACAAAAAAAGTGAATTTGAATAAATACCCGCCTATGTAGGTTGCCACTGCTAAATATGCTCCGGCTATTAAACCTGTTTTTAATCGATTTCCCATAGTTATCCATTACTCCTTGCCGTATCTTCTGTTCCTGTTTTGATATTCAATGATAGCTTTATTTAATTCATTTGCAGTAAAATCAGGCCACAATATATCAGTAAAATAGAATTCCGAATATGCTGCTTGATACAACAGGAAGTTGCTCAATCTTTGCTCTCCGCTTGTTCTGATTATAAGTTCAGGATCTTTCTGACCATTGGAATATAAATAACTGCTGATTAATTCTTCATTGATGTCTTCAATTTCAAGATTGCTGTTCACTGCATCCTGAGCTATTTTTCTAACAGCCCATGCTATTTCGTTTTTAGATCCGTAATTCAATGCTATATTGAAGTTCATCTTGTCATTCATGCAAGTTTTTTCAATAGATTTTAGAATACTTGACCTGGT
>NZ_CEZJXU010000018.1:0-13293 GCF_983023055.1 Dethiosulfatibacter sp.
CTTAATAAATGCTTACGCATTTAACGCAGCGTAGCTGCTTTCTTGACATTATTATTGACATATGCTCATTATTGTTGTACACTCTTATTGGGTAATGGTTTAATATAAGAAAAATTAAAAGGAGAGTATAGATTATGAAAATATGTATATCATCATCAGGAAACTCAATGGAAAGTGTAATGGACCCAAGGTTTGGAAGATGTGAATTTTTCGCAATTGTGGATACTGAAACCAATGAAACTAAATTAATAGATAATGCGGCTGCAAAATCAGGCGGTGGAGCAGGAATAGCAGCAGGACAGCTATTGGTTGACAATGATATTGAGGTTCTTATAACTGGAAATGTTGGACCAAATGCAAATGACGTATTGAAGGCTGCACAAATCAAGATAGTAAGAGGAAAGAAAGTTTCCTTGAATGACAATGTAAAAATGTTCCAAAATAAAGAGCTTGAAATTATAGAAGAGACAGTTCCTTCTCATTCAGGCATGAAGTAAGGTGAAAAAAATGAAGATAGCGGTTTTAAGCGGAAAAGGAGGAACAGGAAAGACTACTGTTTCTGCAAGTCTCAAGTCATCAATAGAAAACTGCCAGTACATCGATTGTGATGTTGAAGAACCTAATGGAGGGATATTTCTTAATCCGGAAATCACCAAAGTACATCCGGTAATGGTCAAGATTCCTGAAATAATTAAAGACAAATGTACAGGCTGTGGTGAATGCGCCAAGGCATGCCAGTTTAATTCAATGGCTGTAGTAAAGGGCAACGTCCTCATATTTCCTGAGCTTTGCCACCACTGTGGAGCCTGCATACTGGCCTGTCCAGAAGATGCAATGATTGAAGTAGAAAGACAGATCGGAGTTGTTGAAACAAACAGCGATGAATCTTTCATGCACGGAAAGCTAAATGTAGGTGAGCCAATAAGCATACCTATCATAGCAATGCTTAAAGACATGGTGAAGGATGATGGAAATGTTGTAATAGACTGCCCACCAGGATCTTCATGTACAGTTGTTGAGTCAGTAGAAGACTGTGATTTTTGCATTTTGGTAACTGAACCTACTCCTTTCGGACTACACGATTTGAATATTGCCGTAGAACTTGTAAAGAAGCTTGGCCTTTCCTTCGGAATAGTGTTGAACAAGGCTTCAGAAAACAGCAAAATAATAAACGAATACTGCGACGATAGAAATATTGACATACTTATGGAAATTCCATTTTCCAGAAAGATAGCAGAGGCCTATTCAAAGGGAATACTTCCGATTGAAGCAGATGCTGTTCTTAAAAAAGAATTTGGTGAGATGCTTAGGAAGATAGAAGGGAAGGTGCTTGCATGAAACAGATAGCAGTAATCAGCGGAAAAGGCGGCACCGGGAAAAGCACTCTAGTAGCATCATTGTCACAGATAGTAAACAACAAGATGACAGCGGACTGTGATGTAGATGCTCCAAATCTTCATTTGCTTCTTGAAGAAAAGGACCAACAAAAATGGGACTACTCAGGAGCTAAGGAAGCTAGAATAAACTATGACTTGTGTATCAAATGCGGAATATGCAAGGATGTTTGCAGGTTCGGCGCAATAACAGAGGACATAGTTGTAAATAACCTGAAATGTGAAGGCTGCAACGCTTGTGTAGTAGCATGTCCACAGGATGCTATGTATCTTGAAGAAGTTAATACAGGATGGACATCTGTATCCACAACTGAAAATGGAACATTCGCCCATGCCCTCCTTGATACAGGAGCGGAAGGGTCAGGAAAGCTTGTAACAGAAGTAAGGAAGAAGATAGTTCCATTTGAAAATGGAGAGGAATGGCTCATAATAGACGGATCTCCGGGAATAGGATGTTCTGTAATAGCATCAATTACGGGAACGGATGCTGTCATAGCCGTAACTGAGCCTACCAAATCAGGTTTAAGTGATTTAAAAAGAGTATTGGATTTAGCCAAGCATTTTAGTATTCCGGCATTCGTATGCATTAACAAATTTGATCTAAACATGGATATAACAAATGAAATGGAAAAATACTGCGTAGAAAAAGGATTTATAGTGGCTGGAAAGATTCCTTTTGATCCATTGATAGTCAAGGCACTTCAGGAATACAAAACTCCTGTTGATACTGGGGACCAGGAATTTATTGATGAAATAAACAGCCTTTGGAACAAGGTGACAGAATATCTGTCACAATAATAAACAAAAATAAATATTAATGATTAAGGAGCGAATAATATGAGAGTAGCAATATCAACTGATGGAAACATGGTGGCACAACATTTTGGAAGATGCCCTTCATATACAATAGTAGACATAGCTGATGGAGAAGCTATAATACTTCATACAGTTAACAATCCAGGTCATGAACCGGGAAAAATCCCAAGTTTTCTTAATGACAAGGGTGCGGAATGCATTGTATGCGGAGGAATGGGAGTGAAAGCTCAGGGATTCTTTGCAGATTTCAAAATCAAGACTGTCCTGGGAATAGCAGGAACTGTAGATTCTGCGATTGAACAGCTTAAGAAAGATACCTTGGTTGGAGGAGCAAGCACATGTGCTCCAGGAGACGGAAGAGGATACGGATTGGACAAGGACGAATGCGACCACGAAGACGGAGACGACCACAATCACTCTAACTAACGTAAAATTGATTATATAATACACACAATAACACACGAAAAAATCAACACCGAAAGGTGTTGGTTTTTTGTTGTTATTGTAATTTAGAAAGTATTAATTATTAATAAATATTGAATAATTATATTGAAATATTGTTTTGACTTTGTTATATTATAATGCGAGTGTTTATTTACTATACAAAAAGGCGGGTAGTTATGATTGGAAAAATGAGGTTTTACTTATGTACAATTCTTATTGTTGTGATGATTGTTTTAACAACCGGATGCAGCGATGGAAAAGGAACAAGCCAGAATGATGAAAACAAGGATAGTGGCGAGGACATAGTTGATAAGGGGAGTGATGATAACGATTCAGATACGGATTATGAGGATATCAAATCATTTGATGATATTTTTCAGGAATCGGGATATCTTAATGCAATTGAATATTTTAATGTAATTAGTAATAAAATGGATGAAAATGAAAAGGTGGAATTTGCAAAAGGTGTTTCATATGAACTATTGGCCAGAATGTCAGATTACCAACCACTAGTATATATTCAAAAGAATCATATTGAATATCCTCCTGTAAGAGGATATGTTGACTATTTATACAATGGAATATACGATTCAAATAACAATACATTTAATTATGCATATTTTGACGATGAAGATATAAGAAATGCAGCTGAAAAAATAATGAATGATAATGTACTTGATTTGGCAAAGTCATACTTCTATGAAAATGAAGAATATGATGATGGATTTGCAATAACAATTGATCCTGAAATATACATAAAGATTGAAAAATGTATGGAAATAGCATTTAACAAAGATAGTCAAGGTTACTATTCAATAGATGGAGAGCCTGTATATGGATTAGAAGCATTAGTAATAGCCGATCAGAAAGTAACGGATTGGGATTGGGACAAGGAAGCATCATATACAACCCTTTTTATAGAATCTCCTGAATATTTTAATATGTTAGTTGATGCATGGAAATCAATTGTAATAATACCTGTTGAAATAGTATATGATGAGGATGCAGCTGCCAATGTGTCTGAATTAGACTATGATGCAGAGTATAAGGCAAATATAGAGTATAGTATTGACCTTGATGGTGACGGAGTAGAGGAAGTAGTTACATTTAATACGATTTCATCAAGATTTTTAGGCAATGTGCTGTCAATTAATGAGAATTTGGTATATTTAGATGAACATGGAATCGATACGGACTTGACAAGCTTGGGATTTGATATTGTTGATATCGATACTGAAGATGGAAGAAAAGAAATCATAATAGAATCGAGTAACCCTCCTGCAGGGACTATTTTTAGTATTTTCGACTATACTCCTGACAATGAAGAAGAAAAAGCAAGGGAACTTATATCAATAGAAACAAGCGGAAATGAAATTGTGTTTGAAAACAATGGTAGTTTCTATCAGATAGGAGAATCAAACCTTGTTCGGGGTGCGGAAATCAAAATTGGATACTATATGGGAGACGGTGGAATGCCTGTATATGATGGACCCGAAGGTGATGGAATATTCTATATTAATCCACTTCATACAGTTGTAAACATGGATATGACAGTTTTCACTGAACCAAATATTGAATCTGAGAGTTTCGTTATAAAAAATGGCGAAGGTTTTAGTATAAATTATGAAAATATTGATGGATGGTTGAACATTATTTTGGATGACAATGAAGGTACAGAATATTGGGTGGATCCATCAACACTGGATCATTTTGAGATTACACCATTTGAAAATGTTAAGTTTTACAGTTAAAGAAAACTATTAAATTATAAGGGAGTACAAATGAAGAAGATATTGGCTATTTTAATAAGTCTTGCAATGATGGTTTCCATGTTGGCAGGATGTACACAGGAAAATGTTGAACAACCACCGGTAGATAATGCCACCGATAATCCATCAGATGATTCCGATGAAGACAAGTCTGATCTTATTTCTTTTGAAGATATAATGACTGAAAAGGGTCTTTCAGAAGCTATCTATTATCTTGATGATAATTTCGATAACTTTGAAGAAACAGCGAAAGAAGAATATATGGATAAGTTGTTAAAGGAAATGTACGATAGAACGAAATTGTATACGAGTCTATGGGAGATACCAAGAAGTGAAGAGCCCATACCTGGGATAATAGAGTATATAAGTTCTATTTATGAAGATATTTATGATGGTGAAACCAATATCTTCAATGTAAGATTACTTGATGGGGAAATCGGAGAAGCGGCCAGGGCTGTTATGGAAGATGATACCTTTACACTTTGCAAGTCATATTATTGCATGGAAGGTAATATTGAAGACATGGGATTTGATGCAATAGTAAAAAAAGATATCAATGATATTATGAGAAATAGATATGAAACTGAAGAAAAACAAAATCTATATCTTGAAAACATGGTTACATATTCAAGTCATATTTCAGGTATGGACAGCACATTTGAATCTGATTCAAACGATTCACCAGTACTTGTTGAATCAGCTGACAAGCTTGAGCTTTTGAGAAATGAATGGAAAGTTACAGCGTATCTTCCTGTAATAATGGTAGATGAAGAAATAGCTGAAGATGAAGTAGAAACTCCAGACGAAGGCAATGACGACCAAACTAGTGATTCATCTTCAGATATGGATGATGAAGATGTACCTGTTAATATGGCAATGTTAAATTATTCTGGAAAATCAATTGAGTCATTGGATGTAAAGAAGGTTGATATCGCTAGAACTGGTGGAGAAAGCGGTACCGAAACTTTTGGGTCTGATTCAATAGCATTCTACGGCAAGGTATATGATGTTGAAGTAGGCTATGCAAGACTCGGAACAGAAGACGATGGTACTACAGTTGAAAAATTTGATGTTCTTGAGGATGCTCAAATCATTATTGAAAATACAGTAAGCAAGGATGAAAACTATTCCTATGCGGCCTATGTAAAATACTATGATGAAGACTTGAATCATCATATTGACTTTTTTGCAAACCCAAGTTTTTTAGAATCTTATAATCAAGTCAATGAAATTGTATTGAGCAATACTGAGCCTTCAAAGGTTGTATTTGATTCTACTGAACACGCTATAGTTGATTCAATGAATGGAAGTGATGATGATTTTAGTGCTTTGATTCTAGTTGATGAATTTGACGAATACATGGGTAAAGATGAGAATCCTCTTTATCTTTATATGGACGAAGAAACATACGACCTAAATTATATGGAAGAAGACTCTTTGACTACATGTTTTCCAGTATGGGTTTCATCGGATATGTATGATATTGTTATAAGAAAAGGCAACTATGGAGAGTTTTTCCCAGAGATATATACGCCTGCAGCAAATATTAAAGCAGGTTCGTGGATTAGATTCTATGGAAGAATCGAAGGGGATGGAACGGCATACTCTATTGAATTTACATTGGAAAATGGAATGAAAAAGAAAATTATGATTATGAGTGATGAATCAGATAATTATAATGCAATGCCTGGGTTCAGGATAGTGATTTCAGAAAATTAGAAAGTCTTGACTGATTAAAAACAAATAATAAGAATATAATTTGCTCCTCTGGTGGAAGATGGTTGAAAAGACTGTTTTTTAACGTGAGGAGTATTTTTTATAGCTTAGAAAAGTTGAAATATATAATATTATTTCAGATATTGCAATTGTGTTAAATTTTGAATATGCATTTGTTTATTCAAATCAGTAGGTGTATAATTACTATTATGTTTATCTAATTAAGGGCATTGTGAGGCAGGTGATAATTTTGGATGATAGAATAATTGAATCGATACTGAATATAATTGTCGAAATTGATAGTAAAACTTCAGAAGAAATAAACAAGACCAGTACTAAACTGAAAGAAAGAGAGAAAGAATTACAATTAATCCTTAGAAATAGACTGAAAGAGACTGAAGAAATGAGACTTTCCAAGGGTAGTGAAATATATGATGAACTTGTTTCCAAAGCAGAAGAAGAAAAAAGCACCATTTTGTCTCAATGTTTTGAGCATACAAATGAACTGGATAACCTGTTGGAAGAAAACAAAGAGAAACTAAGAGACCAGGTATTTGAAAAACTGGGGTTCCTTTAGAGGGTGGTTTAATGAGCAAAGTTAGAACACATGGGGCAGCAAATACCAAGGCAATGGTAATTATGGGAAGAATGCTTAAGTCTGATGATTTTAATAAATTGACAAGAATGGAAAGTATAGATGATTTTGAAAACTACTTGATGAAAAATACCTGTTATTCATCAATACTTAATGATGAGGAAATTGAAGATAAAGAAATCGAGTACTTGATAAAGAGTCATATGTATAAAAATTATGAAAAGTTCTATCATTTTTATATCGATGAATATAGATCCTTCTTCAAATCACTATTGGTGAGATATGAAGTTGAAAATTTGAAACTGATGCTGAGAGCCATAGCAAGGAATGAAGACATACAGGATATAAGGGATAGGCTGGTATACTCTGAAGTTTTTTCAACCATTGACTATGGAAAACTTACTGCAGCTTCTGATATTGGAGAATTTGTTGATGGTTTGAAAACAACCGGATATTACGAGGCAATAGTAAATTATGTAGATGAAAATCAAACAAAAATACTGTTTTACATGGAAATGAATCTGGACAGGCTGTATTTCAATCAGCTATATGATGCAATTATGAATCTTGAAAAACTGGACAGGAAACAGGCTTTGGAATTATATGGAATTAATGTGGACCTCCTCAATATTCAATGGATATACAGAGGCCGCAAATTCTTCGGAATATCATCTGAAGAACTTTTTAACTTCACAATAAACAATGGACTGAAGTACAATTACAAGGTATTAAAGGATTTGTGTTATATGGACTTGGAGAAATTCAGATCATTTATAATATCAAGTGATTACAAGGCTATGTTCCAGGGTGAAGAAAGTCTTATGGAAAGAGCCATGGAAAGATACTTGTTTGAAAATCTGGATGTGTATCTAAAGAGTGGGAATTTGTCCATTGTCATACCTATAGTAATGATGTTTAAAACCGAATATGAAATGAGAGACTTAATAACAATACTGGCAGGTATAAGAAACAAAGTGGATAATGTTGAAGACTTTCTGGTTAGAAGTCTGGGAAGGAGTGAATAAATTGGCTATCAGAAAATTGAATATGATGAATATTGTATGTAAGAATGAATGTCTGGATGAACTACTTAGAGATTTGATTTTAGAGGAAAATTGCCAGTTTATCGACACAATTACTGAAATTGAAGAGAGTGATTTCAGCATAGGTGTAACAGAAAAGAATGCTGATGAAATCCTTGATATGGAAGATATAGTTGTATTGAAAGAAAAAAAGGAAGTAGCAGAGTATCTTGATATAATGGATGATATGATAAAAAAACTGGATTATACTCCAGAGGTAAGAAGAGAGTATATGCACGGAGAGCACAAGTTTGAAAATATCAAGAATGAAATTGATGAAGTCGCTGATAAGCTTAAGGATATAACCCAGAGGCTACATGGGATTAATAGTAAGTTGGAAGGTTTGGATTCATTGGGATTCATAAGCAAAATCAAAAATATTCATGTAGACTTTAAAGATTTGATGAATCTGGAATTTTTCACATTGAAATTTGGATTTTTAACCAAGGAGAAAAGAAAAAAGATTTCACAAAACTATGATAATCTCCTGGCAATAGTTCTTCATTTGGGATCCTATGAAGAAAAAGAACTGTATATTATAGTATCCCCAAAGAGTTTGGACCTTGAAATGTCAAGAATTTTAAGGAGTACTGATTTTGTAGAAATAGAAATAGATAGGAAGTATTTGTCATTTCCTGAAGAAATGGTGAAAATGATTGAAGCCGACAGGAAAAAGTATGAAGGTGAACTTAAACTGTTAAAGAAGTCATCTGAGGAGTATATTAATAGTCATAAAGATACAATAGACAAGTTGTATTCAAAGATTATTATGGAAAGCAGGATAGACATTATCAGAACAAAAATTGCCGCAACAAGAAATTTTTGCTATATATCAACCTGGGTTCCTGCTGATCACAAAGGAAGATACAATGATATTTTTAAAAAGTATAGTAATGTTTTAGTTGCATATAAAAATAGCGAAGAAGTATCAAATAAGATTCCAATTCCAACTTTCTTAAAGAATTTGTTTTTTTTTAAGCCCTTCGAAACACTTGTAAACATGTACGGTGTGCCATCCCATGACGAACTGGATACTACTACGTTTTTTGGATTGGCATACATATTCTTTTTCGGAGCAATGTTCGGAGATTTGGGACAGGGATTGGTCTTTGTTGGAGCAGGTCTCTTCCTTGTGAAAAAGGGAATGGGGAATTTTGGGTCTTTAATGTGGAGAATCGGATTGGGAAGCATATTTTTTGGAACAATTTATGATTCCTTTTTTGGATATGAACATATAATTTCGAAATTCATTCCATTGCCGATATATATAAGACCAATGGAGAATATAAATTCGATTCTGCTGGCAGCGGTTGCAAGTGGTGTAATTCTTCTACTAATCAGCTATGGCTATAGTATTTTCAACAAGGTAAAGGCAAAGGAATTTGGAGAGGCCTTCTTTGGAAGAAATGGTATAAATGGAGTAGTATTGTTTTTGACCTTGCTTGTATTGATTTATGGAATAGCTACAGGTAAGGATGTAATTCCAAGGGCAATATTGTATCTATCGTTGACAATTTCAGTCGTCTTATTGGTTGTCAAGGAGCCATTGGCAAATATACTAATGGGAAACAGACCGCTATATAGTGAAACACCTGGAGAATACTATACAGAGAGTGGATTTAATGTTCTTGAGACTTTCTTGAGTATTTTGAGTAATGGGATTTCCTTTATAAGGATAGGAGCTTTCGCTCTTAACCATGTTGGTTTATTTATTGCTTTTCATACAGTAGCTGACATGATAGGCAGCACTACAGGCAATATATCAATGTTTATTATAGGTAATGTTATAATAATAGGACTTGAAGGATTGATAGTCTTTATTCAAGGATTAAGACTTTTTTATTATGAGTTGTTTAGCAAGTATTATAAAGGTGAGGGAGTTTTATTCAGTCCCGACAAAATTTAGGAGGATAAATTATGAAGTTAATTATAGGGTTATGTCTGTTTTTAATCATTGCTACAATTGGAGTAGGAGTGTTTTATTATCTGCAGGCAAGCATTCAAGAGGGAAATAGAAAATTAAAGATTATATTGGGAACCAATGTCTCCATTTATATACCACTAATCGTTATAGGTACAATACTGGCATTTTCCGGTACTGCCGATGCAGTTGAGCCGTCAACATCTGTTGCCTCAGGTTCTGCAGGACTTGGATATATTGCAGCGGCACTTTCAACTGGATTGGCTACAATAGGAGCGGGATATGCAGTAGGGAGTGTAGGCTCTTCAGCTCTTGGTGCTGTATCCGAGGACCCTAAAATCCTGGGAAAAACATTGATCTTTGTAGGATTGGCTGAAGGTATAGCAATATATGGTCTTATAGTTTCCATATTAATATTGGGAAGACTGTAATGAAATCATTTGTTTTGTGTGAAAAAAAAGAAACTCTTTTGAGTATGAGGCTTGCCGGTATTGGAGGAAAAATACTTTCAACCCGGGAAGAAATCGAAAATACTGTGGAGGAGCTTTTATTGGACGATGACATAGGCCTTATTCTCATTTCTGAGAATATACTGAATATGAGCAAAGAGTATATTATGGATAAAAAACTGTCTCAAAAGAAAACGCTAATCATACAAATTCCCGAACCTGAAGGGCTGCAGGATAAGGAATATATAATGAAATATATAAAAAATTCTATCGGCATAAAACTGTAAAGAAGGTGATATTATCATTAGTAGTATTAACAATAAGATAGATCTATTTTCAAAAATGGTATTGGATAAACATGCCAGTGAAAATGAAATTAAGCTTAAAGAACTGGAAAAAAAATACGATAAACTATTGGCAAATACTCAAGAAAGTGCTTTTACAAAGGATGAAAAGCACTATAAATCAATGAGGAAAAAAGGAAATCAGGATAGTAAAAAAAACATTTCAAAAGCAAAGGTGGCTTATCAAAATAAAGTTTTGGTCAGTAAATCAAGGATGATAGAAACCTTTAATGAGTACCTCCTTGAAGAAATCAAAGGCTTTATAAACAGTGATAAATATGATTCATATTTTGCCAATTGTCTGGAATCTGCAATGAAGAATTTCTCTGGAGAGGACAAGCTTAGAATTATCATAAGGAAAGTTGACAAAAAATACTTGGATAATAAAGATATGGATATTGAAATATCTGACGAGCTGCTTGGAGGATTTCATATTATTGCCAACGAAAATATAAAATATGACTATTCAATAGAAGGAAAGCTTTCAGATGCTTCGGAGTATATTGGTTGTCTCATTCTAAAGTTGATGACTAATAAAGCAGGTGAAAATAATGAACGTAAATGAAGGTAGAATAACATATGTCAATGGACCTGTAGTTAAAGGAAAAGGAATGTCCTCCTTCAAGCTTAGAGAGATGGTTCTCGTAGGCAAGCACAAGTTGATTGGTGAAGTCATCAGTGTTGTGGACGACAAGGGAACATTGCAGGTCTATGAAGAAACTGAAGGATTGGAATTGAATGAAATTATACAGGGTCTTAATGAACCATTGTCTCTAAAGCTTGGACCAGGACTTATAGGTAATATTTTTGACGGCATAGGAAGACCCTTGGTAGAAATAGACAATATGAGCAGTGATTTTATTCCAGAGGGAATTGGACTTCTTTCCATAAACTTTGAAAAAAAGTGGGAAGTCGATATTTTAGTAAAAGAAGGACAGACACTGGAAGCTGGTCAGGTGTTTGGACTAACAGAAGAAACTTCACTTGTAGTCAACAAACTCCTTGTACCTCCTGGAACTGGAGGTAAAGTAGTTTTTGTTGAATCTAACGGAAGATACAGCATGGATACTGTCCTTTTAAAGATTGAAGACATGAAAGGAAAGATTCATGAAATCAAGATGTTCCAGAATTGGCCTGTAAGGGTAAAAAGACCTGTGAAGGAAAGACTCAAAATATCAAAACCCCTTGTTACAGGGCAAAGAATCCTTGATATGTTTTTTCCAATAGCAAAAGGCGGCACAGCAGCCATACCAGGTGGATTTGGAACCGGCAAGACAATGACACAGCACCAGCTGGCCAAATGGTCCGATGCCGATATTATAGTTTATATTGGATGTGGTGAAAGAGGAAATGAAATGACGGACGTTCTGGAAGAGTTTCCCAAGCTTATAGATCCGAAATCCGGGAAACCCATAATGGAAAGAACCATTTTAATAGCCAATACATCAAATATGCCTGTTGCAGCCAGAGAGGCAAGTATTTATACGGGAATAACAATGGCGGAATATTACAGAGACATGGGTTATCATGTAGCCATAATGGCAGATTCCACCTCAAGGTGGGCAGAGGCTTTGAGAGAAATAAGTGGAAGACTTGAAGAAATGCCAGCCGAAGAAGGATATCCGGCATATTTGCCTTCAAGACTTGCAGAATTCTATGAAAGAGCAGGATATGTCAATACACTACAGGGAAAGGAAGGTTCAGTTACAATAATTGGAGCAGTATCCCCTGCAGGTGGAGACTTTTCAGAGCCGGTAACTGAAAATACAAAGAGGTATGTTAACGCTTTTTTGGCTTTGGACAAGAACCTTGCCTATGCAAGACATTATCCTTCCATCAACTGGCTCAACAGCTATAGTGGATATATAAAAATGCTTGAAGAGTGGTATGAAAAAAATGTCGGACCCGATGCAATTGAACTTCGAAGCAATATGATGAAACTACTGCAGGAAGAGAGTAAACTGCTGGATATAGTTCAACTGGTAGGTGAAGATGTATTGCCTGACTCCCAAAGGCTTACCCTTGAAATTTCGAGAATTTTAAAGGTTGGATATTTGCAGCAAAATGCCTTTCACAAGGATGACACCTATGTACCCATCAACAAGCAGTATGAGATGCTCAAACTCATCAATCACCTTAACAACAAGGCAATGGAATGTGTCAAGTCAGGCATACCTATTTCAAAGATAAAGGATGCCGATATTTTCGATTCAATGATTAGGATGAAATACAATATTCCAAATGATGATTTATCGGGAATAAAAGAGCTTAAGACCAGGATAGATGATTTTTATGAAACACTGATGTCTAAATATACAGGGTGATGAAATGTTAAAAGAATATTTGAAAATCAAAAAAGCAGAAGGTCCATTAATATTCCTGGAAGGTATTAAGGAAGCAAAATATGGGGAAATAATAGAAATCAATGTTGATGGTGAGAAGAGACTTGGAAAAGTTGTCAAGATAGAAGAAAATCTGGTAGCAGCCCAAGTATTTCAAGGTACTTCAGGAATGAGTACAGTCAACACCACTGTGAAATTCACAGGAAAGCCTTTTGAACTGGCAATATCAAAGGATATATTGGGAAGAGCTTTTAATGGTGTAGGCAAGGCCATTGATGGTGGTGGACCCATCTATGCAAATAGGAAATATAATATTAATGGAAGACCAATAAACCCTGTTGCGAGAAAGTATCCCAAAAACTTCATTCAGACTGGCATCAGTACCATTGACGTCCTGCTAACCCTGATAAGAGGGCAAAAG
>NZ_CEZJXU010000019.1:0-13162 GCF_983023055.1 Dethiosulfatibacter sp.
TGAAAGGATAGTATTTGTCTGCCTCCACAATGGAAGGGATATGTATGAACTTAAATACGAGATTGACAGTCACAAGTGGTTTCTTTTCAAGAAATAAGCTTCAATGGCTTGTAAAAATTATTAAAAAAATGACACACTCCGGTGTCGTTTTTTTTGTTTTTATTTAAACCGTTGAAACATGAGGGATTGAAAGGATTGATGGGTTGGGAATTAAAGTTGCAAATAATGAAACGTAGTTATATAATAAGAGTGTGAACGTTCACAAAAAACTTTTTAGGAGGACTACTATGTTTAAAAAATTTACCAACGGCTGTGTAACAATCGTAAACAAGTATCTGCCTGATCCATTTCTGTTCGCAGTAATACTAACTTTCATTGTACTGATTTTAGGTTTTATTTTGACAGGACAGAGTCCAATGGCTATGATTCAACACTGGGCGGGAGGATTCTGGAATCTCCTTGCATTCTCAATGCAGATGGTTCTGATTCTTGTAACAGGAAGCGCCATGGCACAGGCTCCAGTATTCAAAAAAATATTGAAGGGGATAGCGGGACTTGCAAAAACACCTGGTTCTGCAATCCTTATTACTACATTCGTAGCAACGTTCGCTTGTTGGATAAACTGGGGATTCGGACTTATTATAGGTGCCCTTTTGGCCAAAGAGATGGCAAGACAGGTTAAGGGAGTGGATTACAGACTTTTGATTGCATCTGCTTATTCAGGATTTATAGTTTGGCACGGAGGGCTTTCAGGTTCCGTTCCATTGAAGGTGGCTACTGTTGCGGGACTTGAAACGGCAACAGCAGGAGCTCTTACTGAAGCAATACCTACAAGCCTCACAATATTTTCACCACTAAATCTTTTCATATCTATAGTGATTCTTGTTGTTATGCCTTTCGTTACAAGAGCCATGCATCCAGTACCTGAAAAAACAGTTACAGTTGACCCTGCATTGCTTGGAACTGACGAAATCATGGAGCATCCAAAGGACACTCCGGCAGACAAAATGGAAAACAGCAAAATTATATGGGGATTGCTTGTTGTAATGGGATATGTGTATATTATCTACTATTTCTCACAAAATGGATTCAAGCTTGGTCTAAATATAGTTAACTTCATATTCATGTTCACAGGTATATTGCTTCACGGAACATTGAGAAGATATATAGATGCTGTAATAGAAGCTGTAAAGGGATCGGCAGGAATCATCCTTCAATTCCCATTCTATGCAGGAATAATGGGAATGATGGTTGGAAAGAACGTTGCCGGAGCATCTCTTGCAGGCGTTATATCCAACGGATTCGTAAGCATTTCAACTGTTACAACATTCCCTGTATTCACATTTCTTAGTGCGGGTATAGTAAACTTCTTCGTACCTTCAGGCGGAGGACAGTGGGCTGTTCAGGCTCCTATCATGATGCCAGCAGGAAATGCTCTTGGAGTGCCGGCAGCGAAAACTGCAATGGCCATTGCGTGGGGAGATGCTTGGACAAACATGATTCAGCCTTTCTGGGCTTTGCCGGCACTTGGTATAGCAGGACTGGGAGCTAGGGATATCATGGGATACTGTGTAATCACACTTCTATTTGGTGGTCTGGTCATGATTGCAGGATTCTTGATTTTCTAGAGTGTATATGAGATAATTATAAAGCCTCCTTTTGTATTACAGAGGGGGGCTTTTTTAGGAGGAAATATGAGGTCTACAATAAACGATGTTGCAAGAGAAGCAGGCGTTTCAAGGGGAACGGTTGACAGAGTAATCAACAACAAGGGAAATGTATCGAAAAAATCGGAAGAGAAAGTGTTTGCTGCAATTAAAAAGCTTGACTATGTAAGAAGCCCTTTTGCAAGTGCGTTGTCTAAAAGTGGAAACAGGATTAAAATAGGAATAGTATATCCTGACCTTGATCATTATTACTGGGATGAAGTGGATAAAGGAATAGTGGAAATGAAAAATACAATGGATGCCATGGGCGTTGAAATACTAACTGTGAAAACCAAGTCCTACGACTATAGGGAACAGATAAGGGAATTTGAAAATCTGGTTCAAAAGGGTGTCAAAGGTATAATAACAATAGCATATCACCGAAACAAGCTGGATAAAAAAATTGAAGAGCTTTATGAAAAAGACATACCGATTATCACTTTCGTAAGTGATGCACCCGACAGCAAGAGGCTTTACTATGTGGGACTGAATGACTACAAGGCAGGCATGACTGCCGGAAAGCTTATGGGTCTTTATCTTGAAGGAAGGGCAAATATTGCGGTTATTGGAGTGCACAGGGACCTAGCCAGTATGGAGGACAGGATAAGAGGCTTTAGGGACAAGATAAAAATAGAATATCCTGGAATAAATATTTTGGACGTATACAGTCTTAAGGAAGATACAAGGTCTGGCATGGATATATACAATGAATCCCTTAAGACTCTTACTGAGGAAATAATAGAGAAAAGACTTGATATCAACGGTATTTATGTGACGAGCAGTTTGACGGGACATGTAGGCAAGGTATTGGAAACAATGGAAATAGGGTATAAAATAATCCTCATAGGCCATGAGAACACGAAAGAGACCAGGAAAATGCTCTTGAATGACATGGTACATGCTACGGTTTTCCAGGACCAGAAGGAAGAAATAAAAAGAGCTGTAAATATTTTATGGAAACATATCATTGGTGATGAAGAACATGATTTTCCTAATTTCTATAGTAAACAAAGAATTTTAATAAAAGAGCAAATAGAATAGTATGAATATACCCGTTATTTTGATATAATCAGGGTATATTTTTTTAGAAAGGATAATTATGGAATTTTTACCTGTAAATAGAAATGAAATGGAAGAAAGAGGATGGGACCAGGTTGACTTTGTCATGGTGACGGGAGATGCCTATGTTGACCATCCATCTTTTAGTACGGCAATAATCACAAGAATACTTGAAAAATACGGATACAAGATTGGAATAATAGCACAGCCTGACTGGAAGGATGTAGGAAGTTTTAAGATATTTGGAATGCCTAGGCTTGGATTTCTCGTTAATTCGGGAAATATAGATTCCATGGTGAACCATTATACCTCCTTTAAGAAAAGAAGGAGCAAAGACATATATTCTCCAGGAGGAGAAGGTGGATTCAGACCGGACAGAGCGGTAACGGTATATGGAAACAAAATAAGGGAAGCCTACAAGGATGTTCCCATAATAATAGGTGGACTGGAGTCAAGCTTGAGAAGGCTGGGACATTATGACTATTGGGACAACAAAGTGAGAAGGTCAATACTGATTGATTCATCGGCAGACATTATAGTCTATGGCATGGGGGAAAAGACCATAGTGGATATCGCAGAGGCCCTTGATGGAGGAATACCTGTTGATGAAATAACTTACATAACAGGAACTGTCTATAAAACCAGAGATAAGTCAAGAGCTTATGACTCAATAGACCTGCCGGATTTTGAAGAGATATCGAAGGACAAAAAAAGATATGCGGAAAGTTTTAAGATCCAGTATGAAAATACAGACTCCATAAATGCGAAAGTCCTTGTTGAAAAATACGGTAGCATTTATGTTGTTCAGAATACTCCTACACCTCCGCTTTCACAGATGGAACTTGATGATGTATATGACATGGAATACACGAGGGAGTATCATCCAATATATGAAAAAGACGGTGGAATACCAGCCCTGACAGAAGTGAAATTCAGCATAATCAGCTCAAGGGGATGTTTTGGAGGATGTTCTTTCTGCGCCCTCACTTTTCACCAGGGAAGGGTAATACAGGCAAGAAGCCACGAGTCAATAATAAAGGAAGGAAAAACCTTTGTTGAAGACAGCGACTTCAAGGGATATATACATGATGTAGGCGGACCAACTGCAAACTTCAGAGTTAAAGCATGCGACAAGCAGCTTAAATACGGAGTATGCAAGGACAAACAGTGTCTTTTTCCTGAAAAGTGTGAAAACCTTAATATTGACCACAGTGACTATTTGGATCTGCTTAAGAAGTTGAGAAAGATAGATGGTGTGAAAAAAGTATTTATAAGGTCAGGTATACGGTATGACTATCTTTTATATGAAAAGGATGACGAGTTTATTGAAGAACTTTGCAAGCATCATGTAAGTGGCCAGTTGAAGCTGGCACCTGAACATGTATCTCCAAAGGTTTTAAGAGCATTGGGGAAACCATCTTTTAACATCTACAAAAAATTCATAGATAAATATGAAAAAATAAATAAAAAAATGGAGATGAATCAGTTTGTTGTTCCTTATTTTATTTCCAGTCATCCCGGCAGCACCATGAAGGAAGCTGTGGAACTTGCGGAATATATCAGGGACATGGGACATATGCCTGAGCAAGTTCAGGATTACTATCCTACACCGGGAACATTGTCTACCTGCATGTTTTATACGGGCATAGATCCAAGAACAATGGAAGAAATTTATATACCAAATTCCTTTGAAGAAAAGAAGATGCAAAGGGCGTTGATGCAATACAGAAAGAAGGAAAATTACATGCTTGTATTGAAAGCTTTGAAGCAGGCAGGTAGGGAAGATCTTATTGGATTTGATAAAAAATGTCTTATAAGGCCGCCTAAAAAACGTTAGATATTGAAATGCATTGGATTCAAGATATTTTGACACTTGATATATCGAGGAGGACATCTCGGTATATCAGCAAAAATAACATAAGAAGCTTCATAAACCATAAAAAAATGGATGTAAAAAGTGCAAATACGAGGTATATGGCAGGAGATTGAATTATGTAAACTAAACAAATGTATTAATAACGTAATAACCAAGTGCCAAATATGTGTTAATATTAAGGAAAATTTAATATTTGCCACCTTGCAAAAAATTGCAAAATGATATACTATTTTAGTAAGCTTTTTCATAGTCGCTTTGCATAGTGAATAAGCTGTAAATTAAGTGGAATTGGAAGGGAATAATGAGAAGAAAAAGAAGAAGATTAAACCCGAAGGCAATAATATTGGTTATTGTTCTTGTAGCGGTATATATATTGTTTACAAATATTGGCGAAGTTATTGGCAGCGATGAATTGAATCTGAATAATCTCAACAAGGAAGAGATGATAGTGGCAGAAGCTGATGTTCCTAAGACCCAAAAGATTACTCTCGCGGCTGTAGGGGACATAATTTTCCATATGAGTCAGATTAACAGTGGATACGATGAACAGACTGAAACCTTTGACTTTGACAGGTTCTTTGAATATGTGAAGCCGGTAATAGAATCAGCAGATATTGCAGTTGCAAATTTTGAGGGAACAACAGGTGGTACCAAGGAGTCTTACAAGGCATACCCTAGGTTCAATATTCCTGATGAAACATTGGATGCAGTAAAATATGCAGGCTTTGATATATTATCCACTGCAAACAATCATACTTTGGATACATACAAGGAAGGTCTAATAAGGACCCTTGATGAAATAGAAACTAGAGGAATGCTGTCAGTTGGAACTTACAGGGAAAGGCCTGAAAGCCGTGTTCTTTACGTTGAGGAAAAAGGAATAAAAATAGCTTTTCTTTCCTATACATATAGTTGTAACGGTATGGAGGCTACTATGACGGATGAGGATCTTGATGCAATGGTCAACATAGTCAATGAAAAACATGTTCTTAACGATAAGACTAAGGCTGCAAAAATATTTGAAGACATAGACGAAGCAAAAGCTGAAGGTGCAGATGTAATAACAGCCATAATGCACTGGGGAAATGAGTATCAGAAAGATCCTTCAGTTGCACAGAGGGAATTGGCAGACTTGATGTTCATGAATGGCGTCGACATAATTTTAGGAAGTCATCCCCATGTAATCCAGGATTCAAAAACTCTTGAATATGACGGTGAGAAGAAGTTTGTGGTTTATTCCATGGGTAATTTCATCTCAAATCAGAGACAGGAGACACTTGATTCTGAGTATCTAAACCTTGATAATTTCTATACTGAAGATGGAATAATTATAAATATTGAAATAGAAAAGGATTTTGAAACAGGAGTAACAACAATAGGTGAAATCGAATTTGTTCCTACATGGGTCTACCGGGTGAAAGCACCTCCTTTATTCGACTACGATGTAATACCTGTTGAAGAATATCTTAAGAGCAACAGTCTTAACCTTGACGACTATACATTGTCAAGAATGGAAAGGTCATTCAGGGACACTATGTCCAAAATGAATATAAATCAAAGCAATTAAAAATATATTATGGAAGTGGTGAATTGGAATACATTAAAACAATACTAACAAATCTTAGAGTACGGGATGTTATAGACATCAGCATTGTTGCCTTTGCCTATTACAAGCTCTATATGATTATCAGGGAAACAAGAGCAAAGCAGTTATTGAAAGGTATTATGTTTATATTTATTATTTCAGCTCTTGCAAGTGCCCTTAAGCTTTTCACTATAAGTTGGATAATCACCAACACATTACAGGTTGGATTTATAGCTCTTGTAATAGTATTTCAGCCTGAGCTGAGAAAGGCCCTTGAATATATTGGAAGGACCACCCTTCTTTCATTTAATGTGTTTGAGGGAGATGAAAAAAGAAACGAAAGAACCATCAAGGAAATAATGATGGCTGTCCATGCCTTGGCTAACCAAAGAATAGGTGCTCTTATTATATTCGAGCTTAAGACAGGACTCAGCGACATAATGGAGTCTGGAGTTGCAATGGATGCGCATATTTCAAATGGACTATTAATCAATATTTTCATACCAAATACTCCATTGCATGATGGAGCTGTAATTATCAAGAATTATAGTATCAAGGCAGCAGGTTGTTTTCTGCCTCTTACTGAAAGCCAGCATCTGAGCAAGGACATAGGAACTAGGCACAGGGCTGCAATAGGAGTTACTGAAAGGTCCGATTCTATAGCTCTTATTGTGTCAGAGGAGACGGGCTATATTTCGTATGCCCACGAAGGAAGGCTTTACAGGAATATTCAGAGTGAAGAGCTTACAGAGCTTCTAACAAGCATTTACAAGAAGGATGAGAAGCAAACAATATTTGAAAGATGGTGGCATAGAGATGGTAAAAAACAAGGATAGACTGCTAATACAAATCTTTTGTGTCATTGCGGCACTTGTAACCTGGCTTTATGTTGTGGACCAGATGAATCCGGTTACTGAAAAGGAAATAGACTCGGTTCCCGTGATACTTCAAAATACCGAAAAATTGGAAATTGCAGGTCTTGTAGTTGCAGATGTAGATACTGATGGCATAAATATGATCATTGAAGGTTTTAGAAACGATATAATAAATATTGAAATCAACGATATAAATGTATATGTAGATGTAACGGGATACAACGAGGGTCTTAATAAGATTCCCGTTGAAATAATACTTCCTGACGGATACAAACTAGTTGACTACTCTCCAAAGCAGGTTCTCTGCGAACTGGAGGCCATTGTAAATAAGTCAATAGACTTGACTGTGGAAATAGATGGAATTCCATTTTCGGGATATTATGTTGATGATCCCGTATCTAGTGTGAATTCTGTAATTGTAAGAGGACCAAGAAGTGTTCTTAACTCTGCGGAAAAGGTTGTAGCATTGTTCAACATAAACGGAGCATCAGGAACTCTTGAAAAGAAGATTCCTATCGATGTTTACAGCGACCAGGGTCTTGAGCTAAAACTTGAAATAACTCCTGACATCGCTGAAATAATGGTTCCCATATATCCCATGAAGAGACTAAAAATTGAAGTTCCAGTAACAGGCATGGTCATGGAAGGCTACGATATAAAATCAATAAAGGTTGAGCCTGAAACTGTACTTATTGCAGGTGATTCTGAAGTTATTAACGCAATGGATCATGTACTGGTTGAACCTGTGGATGTTAACAATGCAGACAGTACTGTCTATAATTCATTGGATATTATTGGAGGAAACTATATTATTACTGAAGATATCTCTCCAGTGGTAACTGTGGAAATAGAAAAAATCATTTCAAAGGATTTCATATACAATCTTGATGAAATAGAATTTATGAACATTCCTGAGGGATACAATGTGGAGATCACCGAGGACAAGGAATTTCTAATGGTAACTTTCACAGGGCTAACAAGTTATATGAATGAAACAGATAGTGAAGATATAAAAATTATTGCAGACCTTGAAGACTTCGAAGGAAATTCAGGTCAGATTCTATTAAAATATGAAACTGAAAGGGAAATAAAGGAAATATTGATTGATTTGGAATCCGTTGAAATTAACCTTGTTGAAGAGGGTGACAATGAGATTGGAAATACAGAAGTAACCAACTAATAAGAAGACGGCTTTAAGACAATTAAATCAGTGAAAAGACAGGAGGAAACAATGAGAAAAGAACTTGAAGTTTTTCTTACCTCTACTCATGACGGTGTAATAGCCATAGATAAAAACTGCAATATTACGCTTTACAACAAGGAAGCTGAAAAGCTGATTGGAATCCCGAGGGAAAAGGCTCTAAACAAGCATGTGGATGATATTGTGGTCAATACAAGACTTCCTTATATACTTGAGACGGGAGAACACGAACTGGACTGGCAGCAGCAGCTTAGGGACTATGATATAATAAGCAGCCGCATGCCCGTTAAAAACAAAGACGGGGAAATAATCGGTGCCATAGCTATATTCAGGAATATAACAGACAGGCTCAATCTTGATAAGCAACTCACTACCATGAATGAATTCAAGAGTCTTCTGCAGGCGTTGTTTCAGGCTGTTCAGGATGCTATAAGCGTGGTTGACGAAAATGGCGACCATATAATGATAAATCCTGCTTATACAAAGATAACAGGCATAACAGCAGATGAAATATATGGAAAAGATGCAAATTACGATATGGCCGAAGGTGAAAGTATTCACATGAAGGTGCTTAGGACAAAAAAATCTGTTGAAAACACCAAGATAACTACAAAGCCAAGTGGTAAGGTTGTAATAGCAAGAGGTGCTCCTATAATGGTTGGAGACAAGCTGAAGGGCAGCGTAGTAATACTACACGACATAAGTGAAATTAAGCAGCTGACAACAAAGCTCAACGAAGCAAAAAAAAGGATAAGGGAACTGTCTGCGAAATATGCCTTTGATGATATCATCGGTGAAAGCCAGGCGATTAATGAAGCAAAGGAAAAGATGATTAAAGCTTCCCGCGTTCCTGCTACTGTAATACTCAGGGGAGAAAGCGGTACGGGAAAGGAAATGTTCGCCCATGCAATCCACAACGAAAGCAATAGGCGGGAGAACCAGTTCGTAAGAGTAAACTGTGCAGCAATACCTGAGACACTTCTTGAAAGCGAACTTTTCGGCTATGAGGAAGGAGCTTTTACAGGAGCAAAAAAAGGCGGCAAGAAGGGTTACTTTGAAGAAGCCAACAACGGAACAATATTTCTTGATGAAATATCGGAGATTAATCTGAATGCTCAGGTTAAACTGTTAAGGGTATTGCAGGAAAAGGAAATAGCAAGGGTTGGAGGAGTAAAGCCCATCCATGTAAATGTAAGGGTGATTTCAGCAACCAATGTTAACCTGAGAGATAAGATAGACAGGGGAGAGTTCAGGGACGATTTATACTACAGACTGAATGTTTTTCCAATAGATATTCCTCCATTGAGAGACAGGCTTGATGACATAGAGCTTCTTTCTAAAAGATTCATTGAAAAGCTTAATGTGGAATACGGAAGGAATATAAAGGGAATATCCCTTAAGGCTTTGTCGGAACTAAAGAGGCATGACTGGCCTGGAAACGTCAGGGAGCTTGAAAACATCATCGGCAGATCCATTATATCAATGAATGCAAATGAGCAGATAATTATGAAGGATCATCTTCCATTTCTTACAAATCTTGGAATAAGGAATAATGGAGATTATATCAATGAAATTGAGGACAGTGAAATCACCACTTTGACTGAAGCTGCCGCCGGATTCGAAGAGGATTATTTAAAAAGAGTATATGAGATTTACGACTACAACAAAACCATGACTGCAAAAAAACTTGGAATATCCATTAGAAGCCTTTATTACAAGATGGAAAAACACAATATTAAATAATGCAAGAAGTTGCATGGTTTTGCGATTGTATGCAAAATATTGCATGCAAAAACAAGCATGCAATATAATGAGGAATAGTTTAATAAAGATGAAGCGTAGTGTTTTCAATGATTTGAAAACATTATGCTTCTTTTTGATTTTTGGCACGTATCTTGCTTATTATATATAGTGAGAAATAATGAGAGGTGTAAGATGAAAGATTTCAACGAAGTTTTGAAATATGCAAAAATTAAGGGACCAAAGACATTGTCGGTTGCAGCTGCTCATGATGAAGGTGTGTTGAAGGCTGTGAAGGCGGCTGTTGATGGTGGAATAGTAAAAGCAATTCTCGTAGGAGATGAGGAAAAGATAAGAAATATTTCCAAAGGTATAGACTATGATTTGAAGGATACCGAAATAATTAATCTTAAAGATGTAAAGGAAGCATCATACAAGGCCGTAGAGTTAGTAAGTTCAAAAAAAGCTGATTTTGTAATGAAGGGTCTTGTTGATACTGCAACAATATTGAAGGCAGTTCTTGACAAGGAAATAGGCTTGAGGACTGGAAAGACTTTAAGTCATTGTGCAGTGTTCTTTGTGGAAAAATACCACAAGATGCTCATTGTGACGGATGCAGCCATGAATATAGCTCCTGATCTGGCGAAAAAAGAGGAAATACTTGAAAATGCTGTAAACTTTGCACATTCACTTGGAATCGAGGTTCCGAAATGTGCAGTAATATGTGCAAAGGAAAAAGTGAACCCGGCAATGATTCATACTGTAGATGCAGGTGAAATGGTGAAGCATTATGAAGAAGGATTAATAAAAGGATGCATAGTTGGCGGACCTTTTGCTCTTGACAATGCAATATCAAAGGAAGCTGCAGTACAAAAGGGAATAAGCCACGAAGTGGCGGGAGATGCAGATATTCTCCTCATGCCTACCATAGAAGCAGGCAATGTGCTGTACAAGGCACTGTCATTCCTTTCCAATTCCGAATCGGCAGGAGTAATACTTGGAGCAGCAGCACCCATAGTGCTGACTTCAAGAGCAGATACAGACATAGCCAAGCTTAATTCAATAGCTTTGGCATCAATACATTCATAAAAGGAAGTTTAAGTATTTATTTAATATTAAAAGGATGTTTAATGAAAAAGTAAGATTCGTAGCAACCCATAACATACAGTATCCAGTTGAAGCATCTAGATATTATATATCATGAATTGACTCAAATATATATTTTTTACATTAAACTTAGGAGGTATTAGTTATGAAACAATTGGTAATCAATCCAGGATCGACTTCGACAAAGATTGCAGTATTTGATAATCTTGAAATGATCTTTGAAAAAACATTGAGACATACAGTTGAAGAACTGTCACCATATGAAAAAATAATTGAAGAATTCGAATTCAGGAAAAATATTATCATGGAAGCATTAAAAGAGAACAAAATAAAGGTAGAAGAATTGGCATCGGTTGTAGGAAGAGGTGGCCTTTTAAAGCCTATGGCTGGAGGAACCTACGAAGTTTCAGATAAAATGCTTGAAGACCTTAAGTCTGGTGCTAGAGGAGAACACGCTTCTAATTTGGGAGGAATACTTGCCTATGAAATAGCAAGGGAGGTAAACATACCATCTTTTGTAGTGGATCCTGTAGTTGTAGACGAAATGGAGCCTATAGCAAGACTTACGGGGCATCCCCAATTCGAGAGAAAGAGTATCTTCCATGCACTTAATCAAAAGGCGGTTGGAAGAAAGGCTGCAAGACAGCTTGGTAAAAAATATGAAGAAGCTAATCTTATAGTAGCACATCTTGGAGGCGGGGTATCAGTAGGAGCCCATAAGAAAGGAAAAGTTGTAGATGTAAACAATGCCCTTGACGGTGAAGGACCTTATTCACCAGAAAGAAGCGGAACCCTACCCGCAGGAGATATGGCCAAACTTGCCTTTTCCGGGAAGGCAAGCTTTGAAGAAGTCAAAAAGATGATAAAGGGCAATGGTGGTCTTACAGCCTATCTTGGAACCAACAATGCAAAGGTAGTTGGCGAAATGTGTGATGAGGGAGATAAGAATGCTCGTCTTGTATATGAAGGCATGGCATATCAGGTTGCAAAGGATATAGCGGCAAATGCAGCGGTTCTTGAAGGCAAGGTTGATGCGATAGTAGTAACAGGAGGAATAGCCTACGACATAGAATTTGTGTCCTGGATAGAAAAAAGGGTCGGGTTCATAGCGGAAGTAATAGTATTCCCTGGAGAAGACGAACTGGAAGCATTGGCAGAAGGCGGACTCAGAGTACTAAAAGGCGAAGAGGATGCTAAAATATACAGTTAGGTGATTATATGGATAAAAGACTGGTAATTATAACGGGACATTATGGTAGTGGTAAAACGGAATTTGCAGTGAATTATTCAGTGGAATGTGCGAAAAACCATGAAAAGGTAAATATAGCAGATCTTGATATTGTAAATCCCTACTTCAGAAGTAGGGAAAAGGCTGAGGAGCTTGCAAAAAAAGGCATAAGGGTCATAGGCAGCATGATAGAAAATTCAACTCTTGAGTTTCCATCAATACCTCCCGAGGTAAGGGGAATGATAGAGGATAAGAATGCAAAGACAATCCTTGATGTAGGAGGAGATCCTGAAGGAGCAAGAATACTTGCAGGTTATTCATCATATATTGAGGAACAGGATTATGAAATGCTCTTGATAGTCAATGCAAACAGACCTCAGACACAGACACTTGAAGATGTACTTGGATATATTGAAAGTATTGAAGCTACATCAAAGCTTAAAATAACAGGCCTTGTAAACAACACTCATCTTCTGAAGAGCACCACCAAGGAAGATGTATTAAGAGGACACAAGCTGATTACTGAAGTGTCGGAAGCAACGGGACTGCCAGTAGTGTATGAAACAGCCATAAAAAGCGTGGTTGATGAAGTTAATCAAGATAATATTGATTTAGGTATGTTTCCTCTCGATTTATATATGAGAGAGACTTGGATGAGTTAAATTTAATGGAGGTGTACTATGGCTAAAGGTCAAGTAACGTTTAATGTAGATATTTGTAAAGGTTGTGAACTATGTGTTACAGCATGTCCAAAAAAGATAATTGAATTGGACCAGAGTATTATT
>NZ_CEZJXU010000020.1:0-12955 GCF_983023055.1 Dethiosulfatibacter sp.
AGAAATGATGATCCAGATGCCAGAATGGGTTGCAGCGCTGAAGGAAATGTAAGTCTTATATATTCAAGCAGATTAAGCAGCAGACCTTTGGGATGGTCCAGGACAGGAGTGTACCATATCATGAAGTCACTGAAGGGAATTTGCTGATGTAGTTTGGTGTAGCTTTCATTTAAAAATATGTTAAAGAGAGAAATCAGTAAACCTATCTTAAACAAGAAGGATTAGTCTATTCTTCTTTTTCCTACGGTAAATAAACGCAACCTTTTGCAATTGAAACCTTGACTTGGTGATATATCCCTGATATACTATAAATGCATCACAATGATATTACGAAAAAAGCTATAGCAATAATGAAAACGATTGCGATGAAAATTTGTATTTAAGGAGGACATGAGAAAATCGAGTGGTAAAATTGGAATTGAAGTTTTAAAGTGAATTTATGAGGTGATTGTTTAACAAGTTATAAGAATTATTTTATTTAATTTTTTGACATTTAAATAAGAAGAAAGTAATTTTGATAATTAGAATAAAAATTTAGTATCATAAAACTCTAAATTTACTAGAAGACAAAAAAATGGAGGATTCAATTGATTATTAGAATGAAACAAAAAGTTAGAGAACTTCAGGAAAAAATGGAGCATCAAGGTGTTGATTTAACGCTTGTCATGGATCGAGATAGTGTATATTATTTTACCGGAATTCATAGTTACCTTGGTATGGATTTTGGACGTCCAACGATTGTTATTATTCCTCAGCAGGGCGAAATTAGTGTAATTACTCCTAGTTTGGAGCTGAATATGGCCAGAGCTATGACTTGGGTAGACAAGCTTTTACCATGGACCGATGGCATCGGTGATGAATGGCGTGGATACGTTAAAGAAGCAATACGTGGTAAAAAAACAGTCGGTTTAGAAGTGGATCGTACACATGCAAAACTTGGAAATTTCTTGGCAGAACAGTTCCCGGAAGTTAAGATCAAGGATATGTATTCAACGATGTTTAGGCAACGTATGATCAAATCTCCTGCTGAAATAGAGATTATGAGAAATGCAGGAAAGGTAGCTGTTGCCATGTGCACTGGAGCGCGAAACGCACTTAAACCTGGGGTGTCAGAGTATGAGGTATCTTTAGCTATTATGGATAGTGGTACTAGAAAGGCAGCAGAATTGCTGAGTAAAGACCAATCAGGCTTTAATCAATATTACTCACCTCTTGCTCACGACTTGCAAATTTTGCAGACTGGTGAAGATATGCATATGGTTCATAAGCGAGGCGGTATTAAGGATATAAAAACGGGCGATTCTGTTTATATGTGTTTTTGCAATATGGCTGAGTTTAAAATGATGAAAATTGGATTTGATCGTCAGTATTTTATAGGTAGTCATACAAAGGAAGAAGAAAAGGTATACTATCAGGCTATAGAAGGACAAAAAATTGCATTAGATTTAATCCGTCCTGGAATAAAGGCCTCAGATGTACACAAGGCTTCAGCTAAATATTATGAAGAAATGGGATACGGTATTTGCTACCGAACTGGTCGTGCTGTAGGGTATTCCCGATTAGAAAAACCAGAGTTACGTGTAGATGATGATACTATACTAGAAGAAGGTATGACTTTTGCGGTTGATGGAGCTGTTTCGCTTGATAATGGTGTAGCTGGTAGAGTAGGAGATTCGGTCGTCGTAACAAAAGACGGTTTTGAATATCTGACTCCTATGGATAACTCTTTGCAGGTGTTATAAGCTTGTTGATTAGGGAGAAATTAATATGTTCCGTGTAGTTAAGGACAGCATCATAGTTACTTATGAAAAGTTAGATAATTTTGTATATAAGATTATAAATGTTTATGGATATTAAATTTCAAGAGTAAATCCTAATCAATCAAAGAAATACAAGTTCTGATTTTGTATTTCTGATTAAAGGGTAAAAGTGGGTGACTTACTTGGAAACCCACTTTTACATATACTTTAAGTGGTAAATAATTAGCATGTTAACGTTTGCATAACAGGAACACGGAGGTCTATAATTCTAAAAAATGGAAATTTCTGTTAAGTTACCATAGACCATATTTTCAATAAGAAATCTCTTTTTATATTAAAGTTTAGCTGTTTTCGTAATTATGGTGGCTAACATGAATTTGTGCTATACTACACATAAGAACATACGTTATCGAAATGGTGGTTTTTATGAATAAACAATTAATTCGAGAAGAATTTTTAAAACTGTCTTTATTTGAGCAGAAAGGACTTTGTGAAGAAGTGTAAGAATTGTAAGAGAACATTTAAGGATATGACTGCAAGTCCAATGGCAGGAACGCATTACCTTGAAAAATGGGTTGAATATATTCGATTAATGACTGAAAGTAAAACCCTTCAACAAGTTTCAGACGCTCTAAATATCCATATATCAACTGCGTTTAACTGGAGGCATAAAGTTTTAAATAATAGTTTTGATAAGTAGCAAATTTTGATTTTAGTGATGGAATTAATCAATAAGATTAGTAAAAGTATCATAAACGTTTAACTAGTTAGCTAGGATTTGTATAGAATGTTCTAATAAGTAAAATACATAAATATAAAGGAGGCGAATTAAATGTTTGGATTTCCGGTTATGGGAGTTATCCATTTTGTTGCATGGCCAACAGGTTGGATTATTATAACATTTATTTGGGCTTATAGAGAAAAGCAAAAAGAAAAAAAAGAAGATGAATGGATCGCAAAGAATATGATTGATAAGAGGGGGGAGCATTAATGTTGAAAGTTAGTCCGATAATCCAAGGTGTCATAGCAGCGTATTTAGTTTTTATGATTGGTAATGGTATTTTTTCTTATTTTTCACAAAGAAACAAGGACGCGGAAGGCTTTATGCTTGGCGGTAAAAGTTTAAGTCCATGGGTTCTTTCTATGAGTGAAAAGGCATCTGAAAGTAGTGGATATATGACAATGGGTCTTCCCGGTGAAGCTTCAGTAATGGGATTTAGTGTTGCTTGGGCAGCAGTTGTAAGTTATTTTTCACTTTTCAACTGGTTTTATATGGCAAAGCCTTTAAGAAGAATGTCAGAAATATTTAATTCACTTACAATTACGGATTACCTTGAAAAACGATTTGATGATAAGACACAAACTATTCGTAAAATAGGTGTCTCTGTTATGGCGATATTTGAAATTGTTTATGTAATGGTACAGTTTGTAGCAATGGGAAAGCTACTTTCATTGCTCTTTGGAATTTCTTTTGGAACAGGTGTAGTTATAGGTGCAGTAGTGGCTACATCGTATACAGTTATAGGAGGGTTTACTTCTGTTGCTAGAAATGATTTTGTTCAAGGCATAATCTTGTTCTTTGGCCTTGGTATTATGCCACTATTAATGGTTTCAAGACTTGGAGGGCTTAGAGAAATTTCCTCTAAAATGATAGCAATGCATGGAGAAGCTTGGTTACTTCCTTATTTTGGAGATATGAGTCTTCATTCTGTTTCAACTTTTGTTTTGATACTTGGATATGTGGCAATAGGTATTGGATTTGTTGGTAGTCCGCATATCATTGTTAGATATATGGCAGCAAAGAGTAAAAGAGATATTACAGTGATGGCAATAATAGGTTCAGTTTGGATGGCAGTTTCTTATTATGGAGCTATTTCTATAGGTATGATGGGTTCTATTATGGATATTTCACTTGCAGATCCCGAGAATATAATGATGATAGTTGCTATGGAAATGTTTCCAGCTGTATTGGCTGGTTTACTCATATCAGCGAGTTTAGCTGCCATTTTATCATCAGCTGACTCAATGCTATTGATTGCTGCATCGACAGTAGCAGAAGATTATTTTAATAAAATTCGTGCAAAGGGTAAAATGGATGATGCAAAGGTTGTAAATGTTACTCGTATAACTATTGTAGTAATGGGTGCTGCAGGAGCATTATTGGCTTTAAATCCATTTGATTCCATATTTTGGCTTGCAGTATTCGCTTGGGCAGGTCTTGCGTGTTGTTTTGGTCCTGTAATTATTCTTTCTCTTTACTGGAAAAATGTTACGCGTCAAGGAGCAATCGCAGGCATGATAACAGGACCGGCATTTGCTGTTCTTTGGTATTTATTACTTAAGGATAGTACTGGTATATATGAAGGTGGACCAGGATTTATAGTTGCAGTGCTTGTGATTTGGATAGTTAGTTTACTTACAAAGGATACAGGGATTCCACAAATTGATGACGAATGGGAAACTTATATAACAAATATGCCTCTTGAATCAGATATAGGTGCTTATGAAGATGGGCTTGCAAAGATTGACTTGAGTAGAAAAACACAAAATGATATATTAGAATTGTTTGTAGGGAGGGAATTAGTAACTCCAAGCATTTGTTCGGTTGTTAGAAATTAAATATATTATATAGAATCATGTAAAGGAGAAATTTTCATGAATAATAAATCTATTTCAATTATTGAATCTCAGTATGATTTAGACGGCCTTAAAATAATAGCTTATCCACATACAGTAGTGATATTTGAAGTAGTTTTACCTACATTCAAACAGAAACATAGACGAGCCATTAAAGCTTATGCTACTGTTGATATGATTAAAAAGACTTCAATTCGTGCAGATAAATTTCCAGAAACAATTAGAATTGAATTAGATGGGAAAAGTATTTTACCATCGTCAATTACAGTAGATGATGCAGTTGAAATTGCACGGAGTAAGATTTTAGATTGGGCTAAACGGAGTTTTAAACTTATCGTTAAGCCAAAGGTTGAACTTATAGAAACATTATCTATATATCATCCATTTGTATTGACAAAGGATAAAGATAAAACAAAAATGATTAATGTTGTAAGAAACATATCAGAAAAATGGGTGGACTAATTTTGATACCATATTTTTCTAGCAAAACTAAGTATTTTATTTAAGTTTAAATATTGTTGAATGTCAAGTAAAATCGACCTACTTTTTCGTTTAAATCTGACCCACCGTAGTTTTGATAACTGGTGGATCGGATTTTTTTATTACTAGTTTAATTTGATTATACAATTAAGCTCCCATAAAAAAACACCAAAGTAGATTTGTAATTTTAATTACATTGTCTACTTTGGTGGTATCATACATTGTCGGGTCCCAAATTGGGACGATCATCAAAAGACAATGAATATGATAAAACAGTTGAATATTAGGATAATTAAGATCGCATTGAGGTTGAAAGAGTGTTCAGTTTGAATAAAAGGTGTTATAACCTTGGATTAATAAAAACAAAACTGAAAGAAACCACAATGATAGCAGTGTAATGAAAAAATGATACTTATTCAGTAGACACTATGTATTTCTACTATTATTCCTTCAATAAATTTCCTTATGTTAACCTTGCCGATATATTTTGTCCTGTTTTGGATATAATTCATTTCATTTCTTACTTCTTCAAAATCAAAGATGGTGTTTGAATACTTGTTGAACACATCGCTGTCATAGTCGTTAATTCCCAGGTTAGCTATGTTTCTTAGAGCTTTGCCTACTGTACGCCTTACCCTTTGCTCTATGGATCTTGCACTGACCTCTTCATCATAAAGTTCACTGTATTTTTGTGAAACCTTCTCATAAATTTCATACATCTTGTATTTGTCTTTCCTCTGCCCTTTGTCCTTTTTATCAAGAATCGCGATTATTTCCACCAGGTCCCTACTGCCAGAGTCTCCTACTATCCCAAGCTGATAAAAAACATTTTTTATCCTATCCCTGTCAGAAACCGTATCTTGTCTTGATTTTCCAAGGAAATCCTTAAGTTCTCCTACGCTAGATACCGCTTTGTCAATGTCATTGATAATTTTCTTCATTATTATTTTTTCTTTGACATTGTTTATTACAGAATATATTTCCTTTGTATTTATTGGTTTTTTTATATAAAATTCAATACCGCTGTCATAGGCCTGGTTTATCATGTCTTTTGAGTCCACCTGTGAAATCATGATGAATGAAATATCAAGTCCTGACTCTTTTATTTTCGACACTATGGATATACCATCAAAATCGGGCAATAGGAGGTCAACCAATACAATATCAGGCTGAAGCATTTTTATATCTCTTACAGCATCCTTGCCATTGACAGCTTCCCCAACTATTTCACCTATATTGAATTCATTTATAATGTTTTTCAATATTTTTCTTATACCCGGATCATCGTCTACTATATACAACTTTGCTTCCATTACTTCACATCCTCGTTAGTTGACAAAATTATTTTATCAATTGGAATTTCAATTTTAAATGTCGTACCTTCATTTTTTACTGATTCAACAAACAGCTTCCCTTCAAAATATTCTTCGATAATGTTTTTTACATGGGTCAATCCTATTCCAGTAGAAAATTCTCCAGTATAGTTATCATATTTTGTAGAATAGCTAGGCTCAAATATAAGCTCTATATCTTCTGGATTGATACCGTATCCATTGTCCTCCTCAGTGAATATACACTTATCGTCTTCATTTTTTTGAATCACCTGGAGTTTACCCTGACTTGCTATTGAATCCGTTGCATTTATTATCAAATTGTTCAATATGGAAATAACTTGATAGAATTCTTCCATCTTAAAAATTCAAATGGCATAATCGAATATTATTACTTCTTACATTTTCAGCAATACAAATCCTAATAGGAATCCATGTATTGCAAATGCCCTTGAAGTCATTACTATAAAGAATCTCGTGTTGATTTTGTGCCTGAAGAGTACCATCGAGGCAAACATGCCGAAGCCCCCCCAGAAATGAAGTAAGCGTAAAACAGACCCCACATTCACAGAATATGGGATCATATATATTTAATTCGAAACTTGAAAATCGACTGGTATCGATTTTGACCATGTCAACAAAACGTCCAACTCATCAGCATGGATTATCCTTTCAACAAGTTTTTTAGCCTGGTTCAGTCTGAATTGTTCTTCATAGTATTTTATTTTTGCTTCTTGAACTTCAACTTTTTGTTCCAAAGTAATGCATTTATCTTTAAAAAAACTCAATGGATTTTCAATTGTATTATCTTCTCTAAATGTTGAATTTTCAATATTTGACATAAATATAGTATACCATAAACAAGGTGAAAAAGATAGAAATTAATCGCTGAAATGGTTGCTTTTTCAACGTTTTTTTGAAGTTAAATTCGTCAGATTATTACTCGTTCCTGACTTTGGAACCTCATTTACAATAAAAAGTGCTTAAACCTTCTGTTTACAGAGGTTCTAGCACTTTTGTTTTTGTATTGCACTCACTACAACTTTTTAATTATATTTGGGATTTCATTACTTAGTAGAACATTTTTGTTACTGTTCAGACCCAATGTCATTTAGTTACTGGATGGTGAACTGTTCATTACTATTTTTTCACTTCCATGACAATTAGTATAACACCTAGGGCTATTTACCAAATATTTCTACAGCCTCTTTCATTCGCTCTATAATTTCAACGCCAAAAGGACAGTTTTCTTCACATTGTCCACACATCACACAATCCTCTGCATGTTTATGAAGTAATTGATAGTGTGAATCAACAGTATCTGGAACCTCTTCTTTTATTGTAGCCAAATCCAGAAACTTAATAACACTTGCAATATCAATTTGCGATGGACAAGGCAAACAATGATTGCAATACATACATTTACCAGTCATTTTAATTCTCTTATTATCACTAAATATTTTCGAAAAATCCTTTTCGTCTTCAGTACAATCATTATAAGCAATCGCAGTCTCTACTTGATCGATTGTATGAAATCCTATGAAAACTGATTTTACACCTTGTCTGGTAAAACAGTAATGAATACATTGTGGAACGGTCATTTCAATACCAAATGGCGATAAATCTTTATTTAATAAAGTACCAGATGCAAGCGCCTTCATCACTGTTATTGCAACTCCTAGATTTTCACACGTTGAATAAAGCTTCTGACGTATGGGATCTACTATCCAACCAGCATCATTCATCCCTTTAAATTCTCTAAGATCCTCATATTTCGTATTTGTACTCTCCATATCATAGGCAGGATTAATACTAAACATTAGAACATCTATCAACCCTGATTCAACAGCCTTCAGCGCTATTTCTGGATTATGAGAACTCATACCAATATATTTTATGACGCCTTTTGCTTTTAAATTTTTCACATATTCAATCATCTCTGATTCAAATACCAATTCGTAATCTTGATGACTATCTATGTAATGAAGCATTCCAATATCAATATAATTTGTTTGTAATCGCTCCAATAAGTCATTAAAAGATTTTTTTACTTTTCTTAAATCTCTAGTTCTTAAATATTGACCGTCTTCAAAAACTGTTCCTAAATGTCCTTGTAGTATTAAACTTTGACGTTTCCCTTGGATAGCATACCCAATGTTTGTTCTAGTTTCTGGCTGAGGCATAAAAACATCTATAATATTAATGCCATGTTTCAAAGCAACATCAATTATTTCCTTCGTTTCTTTTCTTGAGACACCATTTAGCCATTCCCCACCAATACCAATATTGCTAACTTTTAAACCAGTCCTTCCAAGTATATTGTACTTCATTTTTTACACATCCTTTTTTATTAGAAAATTTTCAATTCCATTCGCTTTATGGAAATTACCCGAAACATGAATAAAAACACTAAGAAGAAATTTTTTTAAATCACAATGTTTAAGTTTGATACGGCTAAAACCGTTGAATTGCTAAGGTCTGTATAGTATTGAGCTAATTGAGATGTCAACTAGACTTGATTTTCGATATAGCCACAAAGTTTACTAAAACAGCCTTGACTTTTTAATAGCTGGTTCCCTAGAAGATATTCCATCTTCCATATAATTTGTTGCAAAAAATGCTACTATTATTATTAATGAAAACCACACTATTACATGTTGATAATCTATTAATGTCTCTTGTGTTCGCCCGATAATAAAACCTATAGCTGATACAAATAAACCTCCAATCATAAACATAGATGCATTTACAATTGATATTGCTGATCCATAGTAATTTTCTTCAACAGCCTGTTTTGCTATGGTATAAGTAAGCATATGACTAGATGTTGCAACTCCAAATAAGAAACTTAAGCCCATAGATGCCATTGGCTTAAGTTCACTAAAAGCTATTATATATAGCAGTAAAGTCTGAATCATTATCATAACTCTTAATGTAACTTTCGTTGATCCAATCTTTCGCCATAACTTATCTACGAATAAACTTCCAATGGCAACGCCTAACCACAAACATGAAACACTCTTATTTGCCACTTGTATCATCAAGCCTTTTTTTATTAATATCTTTGGTAGCCAGAGTGTCCCGAAAGCCCAAATATAACCAAATACTATTCCGCCATATATTGAACTTAACATTACATTCTTTTTTCGTACCACATATATACTTGAATTAACTACTTTTGCAAGAATTCTATAATCGAATTTTGATTTTTTCACTCTTGAATTAGGTAACTTAATAAATCTATACATCAATATGAACAACAGAAAACCTACCATCGTAAAGATGTTCAAAATCTGTCTCCACGTCATTATTTTTAACATATAGCCAAACCCAATTTGCCCAAATGCAGCCGACATAGAAATTAGTACTTGAGCAAAACCGAATACCTGCCCAAATTGATGTTTGGGAAACCATTTCCCGATCATATATCCGCATCCTACAAATGCAAAGCATGTTGAACATGCAAAAATAAACTGAGCAATGAGAATATGATAAAATGTAGTAGCCCTTGCAAAAATTATTACACCCAAAATCCCAACCAAAACTGCAGGTATAATTGTTTTGGTTGGGCCTAACTCATCTAATAATGTACCAGAGAACAATTGAATTATAGCAGCAGTACATGGATAAACTGCTGCTACTAACCCAATTTGCTCAATGGTAAGATTCAAACTTTTTTGCAAAGGAATATTGAAAACCGCATAGCCAGTTTGGATTACCTGTAACCATATTGTGAAAGTTACAACCAATAACCAAATAATCCACGCTTGAACTTTTTTCGCGCTCATAGCCTTTCAATCACCTCTGTGTTATATCTTTAGCTGACTTTTTCAGTCGAAATCTGAGGATCACTAAAAGTCTCTTTTGGTCGTACATTAGTGATCCATGCCTTATCTTCATTGAACATCTTCATAGAAGCAACGAACATCAGAAACTCTGCTATTATCATAAAACTTCCAGTCATAACCACTGCCATTTCTAGTGGTTCTAATCCTCCAATGTTCAGCAATGTCAATGCCGTTCCTGCAATCACTACAACCCATACAAGTCTTGTAAAACGTCCTGGTTGATCTTTACTCATGTCTAACCTTTCTGTATAACTAGCCATTGAATAACAAACTGAATCAAGAGTTGTAGTCAAGAATACAACAATTAGAACAGCTACAAATACTAATAAAATATTACCAAATGGTAAGGCAGTAATCAATTCTGGAATTACATGGGTGCCACCTTTAGTCAAGTAAGTGTTCATTAAATCAGCAGAACCTGTTAAATGCTGATAAACTGCCGTCCCACCAAGAATTCCGTGTGCTGCAAAACAAGTCAACAATGGTGTGAAAAAGTAAATAAGTAATACTTCACGAATTGTTCTCCCCTTAGAAATTGTTGCAGCAAACAATCCGAAAATTAATGCCGAAGCAGCATCATATGCCCACCAGAATATTGACCATCTAACTGGCTCCGCCGGTATCCCATTAACAACAGTACCTATAGGGTCAGTATAGAACATCATCTCTATTGAATGTGATAAATAAATACCAATTGTGTCCGTGAGATAAGTCATGATGAACGCAGTAGGTCCTGCCACTAATATAAATACTCCAATACCTATTGCTAAATAAATATTTAACTTACTTAATAATGCAATACCTTTTTCTAGTCCTCTGAAAACACTTAATGCGAATAAGCAAACCCAAAGAACAGTAATAATTAATGTTAATGTGAATGAGGGCTCAATATTTAAAATTTTAGCAATAGTTGTTGTCGCAATTGGTGATCCCAATCCTAACACAACTGCACTTCCTGCCGTCACACAAATTACAAAAATTATATCTACAATTTTCCCCAATATACCATCTGCAAATTTATCACCAAAAATAGGTCTGTACATTTCAGAAAGTCTTAACCTTGAACGTTTTCTAACAAACAACATATATGCTGCGCCCGGGATAACCAAGGAACATATCGCCATATATTGGAATCCCCAAAATGTGATTCCATAAGCATTTGCTTGACGAATTGCTTCCATTGAATTAGGATCTAATCCCAAAGCAGGTGCTGCAATCCATTTCGCCCATTGGCCGGATCCTGTTCTAATAATAGTTGCTCCTAATGTAGTACAAATTATCGTACTAATATAAGTAAACATATCCATCCTAGGTTTTTCTTTTGGATTCCCTAAAACTATATTTCCATACTTAGAACACATAAGATAAAATCCTAGTGCTACAAAAATATTTACTGCTAATATAAAAAACCACCCTAAGTTTAATTCCATTTTTCCATATAAGTCATACATAAATGATAATGATTGTTCTTCAAATAATACTAATGGTGTAACCAGAACTGCAATAATTGCTACCGCAGGTATTAATAACTGCCACTCGACTGTCATAAAATCTTTACTAAATATTTTTTTCCCCATTAAAGAAAAACCTCCTATTTTTATTAACCGCCGACTAAACTATATCTAATAATATGCTTTAGTCAAATTTTAAACTACATTTCTTAATCTCTGAAATATCTCCTGTTTTCCTGTGAATATACGCTCTTTGTGTATATTAGTAAAATTAGTTAACATTTCATAATCATCAGCTGGTACTACAAACAACCCTGGTCTTCCCCACTCATTACCTATAAGTTCCATGAAATCTAGTTAAGTAAAACATGTAACTAGATTCAGTATAATTTCACCTGCATACCCTCATCAACTAAACACTGTTTTAATATTTCTCTTATTTTATGCAAAATTCATCATATTCACATGTCCTCCTTAAATACAAAATTTTCATTGCAATCGTTTTCTTTTCAAAAGAAATTTTTTTGTAAAACAACTGTGATGCATCAGTAGTATATCATGGATATTTCACCAAGTCAAGATTGCAATCGTCAAAATTTCTCACTCAAATGCAGCCATGAAAGGTAAATTTATAAAAATGTGAACTTCCAGAAAAAGTAACTCTCAAATGAAATTCCAGAGATAAAAGGGAAAATATACAACAGGACAATACGTACATCAACTATGAATATGACCGTGTGTACAAGCCGGAAAAGAAATACAATATTCCTAAGCGTACTACTATCGGTAAACGCTGTGAAGATAGACAGGATGGTAAAAGTATTGAAGAAGCAGGAGCTGATGGAGGCGATTGTGAGCAGTAGCAAGTCGTTTGATGAGATTATGGATTATCTCAAAACTAATAATTATTCAAGTGATTTTTATTATAAAAAGGCTAAAAATTACAACTTGTAAATAAAATGCCCTAACGAAAACGATTTGTGGATGCATATCGCAGACAAATAACACAGCGCACAAAAATACGTTATGATGCCCGAGAACTACTAGGGCTAATTATCACACAATTGTAACAATACAAATACAATCAGTGAATAGGAAGTGTAATCCTTGTAGTATTTTAGAATACGATACAAATTTAACAAACGAATAAAGATGAGAAAATTACGCAGGAATATGAATAATTATAAGTTTGGTGGAATTGTATACAAAATAATACCTTGTTTTAATACAAAAAAAGTACCTACTTAAGATGGTATGGGTACTTTTTTGAGGACTTGATGTTCGGGTTTATTTATTTGTATAGCTTTTAATTTTTTTCAGAAGGGCATCTCTTGCGTCTTTCATTTCTTTAACTTCATTTATAAGTAGGTTGTCTTTAATCTTGTTCTTTTCAATGAAGTACATTGAAAGTCCTCCAAGACCTACGTGGGTGCCTACGGCTACTCCCA
>NZ_CEZJXU010000021.1:0-12297 GCF_983023055.1 Dethiosulfatibacter sp.
ACGAGCTGTATTCTGTCAATACTATATATATTGAAGGGAAGAGCCAAAACATCACTGACTATATTTTCGATAGTTTTATGAAGGATGAGGAGAAATACTATTACGGATATGGTCATGATAATGAAGTTGATGTGGAATTCATAGATTATATTAAACCTGTTGACAGGCTGGTGTGGAAGGCAGACCGGGGATATTATCTTAAGGATGACAAGTCTGAAGTCCTTATACAGTCGGGAAATATCATTTATTTTTTTGATGGGGATTTGGATTTTTCTGATAAGGACATTATAGAAATTTGTAGAAATAAAATGAATATATAAAATGCTCCTGGGTGTAGATTGTCTTATAATGACAGTTTACACCCAAGGAGCATTTGTTTTAATTTGAATATTTTATGATATAAAATTCAGATGATAATTTTCGTAGGACTGGCAGGATTGTCCTGTGATAGAAGCATCCTGTCATTGTCAAGTTCCTTGTTGCTTTTTATTGAATACATCTTAACTAGTTCTGATAGGGTCATGTTATCGCGTTCTTGACCTGAAATGTCCAGGATTATTTTTCCGGCATTCATCATTATTGTTCTGTTTCCAATAGAAAGAGCAGATTTGATATTGTGAGTTATCATTAGTGTTGTAAGATTATTCTTTTTAACAGTATTCCTTGTTATGTTCAATACTTTTTTTGCGGCTGCAGGATCCAGGGCTGCCGTGTGCTCATCAAGTAGCAGAAGCTTTGGGTTTGCTATGGAAGACATGAGAAGTGTAACGGCTTGTCTCTGGCCTCCCGAAAGAAGTCCCATCTTGTTTTTCAGTCTGTTTTCCAGACCCATGTCAAATTCTTCAAGGGCTGTTTTGAAAAAGTCTCTATCCTGTTTTTTTAGTGCCAGGTTGAAGCTTTTTCTTCTGCTTCCCGAATATGAAAGGGCAAGATTTTCTTCAATGGTAAGGTCTGGAGCTGTTCCTTTCATTGGATCCTGAAAAAGCCTTCCAATGGATTTGGCTCTTTTGTGTTCTTTTATATAAGTTATATCTTTTCCATCCAGTGTTATGTTTCCTTTGTTGACCCAAAAGGAACCGCTTATGGCATTCATAAGGGTTGATTTCCCAGCACCGTTTGATCCTATTACTGTTATAAAGTCTCCTTTTTCCAGATATAGACTCAAATCATCAAGAGCAGTATGCTCGTTAACTGTATTTTTGCTTTTCGGAATTCTGAATGTTCTTTGATTGCAGGAATTGAAAGAGCTATCCCTACAATTATCGCCGATACGAGCTTTAGTCCGTATGCAGGGAAGAAGCTTGTGCTTAGGGCAAGGGCAATGATAAATCTGTAGATTGTAGATCCTATAATTGCTGATAGAAGTCCTAGAGTTACTGATCTGTGACCCATGAAAACCTCACCAATTATAACTGATGCAAGTCCGATAACCAGTATGCCCGTACCCGAACTGATGTCTGCATATCCTTGAAACTGTGCAATTACAGCTCCCGAAAGTGCTATACATCCGTTTGATACAGCTAGTGCTATAGTTTTAACAGCATCAACATTGATTGAAGATGAGCGGACAAGGTCTGGGTTGTTTCCCGTAGCCCTGATACTAAGCCCAAGGTATGTCTTGAAGAATAATGCAAGGAGTCCCCAGAATGCAAGGCTGAACAAAAGTGCTATGATTGATTTTATTATACTATAGTCTATTCCCTGAAAGGTGCTCCTTGCCATTGTAAAAATGGTTTGGCTTCCAATAAGTGAAACATTGGAACTGGCTCCCATGATAAATAGATTGATGGTGTATAAGCCACTCATTGTAATGATACTGGCAAGTATTGGATGTATTTTCATTTTTGTCTGCAGAAAGCCTGTTATTGATCCTGCCACGCATCCTGCCGCTATAGCTGCCACAAGCCCTATGATGGGATGGCCTGTCGCGGTAAGTACGGCGGATACAGCAAGTCCAAGGGTAAAGCTTCCGTCTGCTGTAAGGTCTGGGATGTCAAGTAATTTGAAAGATATGTAGATTCCAAGGGCCATCAATCCGTATATTAGTCCCAGTTGAAGGGAGCCAATTGCTAAAGTCATTTTTGTTGCCTCCTGTTATTTATCTAATAATACTGCTGAATCAAGAATTTCCTGAGATAGCTCTATTCCTATGGTTTCTGCAGTTTTTATGTTTATTACAGTAGTAAATTCGGATACTACTATTGCAGGTATTTCGCTTATTGGAGTTCCTTTGAATACCTTGTCGGCCATGTCTGCTGAAATTGCACCGATTTGAACATCATCTATGCTAATTGTTGCAAATGCTCCGGAATCTACCATTACTGCAGAACTGCCGTAAACAGGTATTCCAGCTTCTTTTGCTGCTTCTGCAACTTGAGCCATTGCGCTTTGTACTACACTGTCATTTGGTACGAATATTGCGTCAACCTTGTCTACCAGTGCCAGTGCAGCTTGTTGGACATCAGCAGAGCTTGCAACTGTTGTTTCAACATATTTTAAATCTCTTGAATCAAGATATTCTTTTGCACTATTTATTGTGTTTATTGAATTTACCTCTCCAGTATTGTATATAAGACCGTAGGTTTCCATTCCAGGAGTGAGTTTATCCGAGAGTTCAAATATTTCGTTTATTGGAATAGCGTTTGAAGTACCTGTAGCATTTTTGTCTGGAGTTTCCATTTCAGTGATTACTCCTGCTGCAACTGGATTTGATAGTGAAATGAAGATTACAGGTATGTCGCTTTCCATGTTTACTATTGCCTGTGCTGCAGGGGTTGCGATTGCAGCGATGAGATCAACTTTTTTGTTTACCATATCCTGGCAGATAGAATTAAGGTTTGTCATGTCTCCCTGTGCATTTTTGTATTCAAATTCGATTTTGTCTTCTGTGTATCCCAACTCTTCAAGTCTTGCCATGAATCCGTTTCTCATGTCTTCGAATGCTCCGTTGTCTACAATTTGAATGATTCCAACTCTAAGTTTTTCACTTTCATTTGATTCCGCTTTAGCTGTACATGCAGCCATTCCCATCATTAAAACGATGATTAGTAAAATTGATATAAATTTTTTCATGATTTTGTTCCATCCTTTTTATTTTTTTGATGGTTGGGGTCAAGGCTTTTCTACATAAAAAAACATCTGTCCTGTGTAAAGGACAGATGTAATATCTGCGGTACCACCTTAATTGACAATAACAGCAAATACTGCTGAAAGAATCCGACTCTATAGAATGCCATCACATTCTTCGCCCTTTAACGCTAGCGATGCGTCACAGAATACTAAGTGCAGTTTGCACTTTTAACTGTGCCCTCAATGGTCCATTTATCCGATTCGCATTTCTATCAGGTTTCCATCATCCCCGACTCTCTGTAAGTGCGCTAACGGTTTTATCTCCATCTCAACGGTTGAACATAGTATAACCGCAAAAGTGAATGTTTGTCAACAGAAAATTTCACTCGGTGAACTTGATAATTATTTCATTTATATCCCATAATGTTTCAAGTTTTTCTCTTGCTTCCTCTTTTATAACATTGGAGAATTGATGGGTTTCTTGAAGGTCAATTAAAAGATATATTATACCATCTTCGAGTTTTATATTTTTTATAAGATTGGTTGCAACCATGTCAAGTCCCTTCATTGGATTCATCACTCGTCTTAATCGATCGCGTATTGTGTCAACAGTTGTTGGTTCAAGGTTTTCTACCATGCCATGTCTTTCTTCATAGTTTTTTATTGCTGCCCGTAGTCCTTCAATGGCTAATACGGAACAGTGGACTTTGATGGGAGGAAGTCCTCCCAGTGCATCCGAAGCGTCCTTCCATGTCAACTTCTTGGCTTCGTGAATTGTCTTGCCCTTGGCAAGTTCTGTAATTATTGAAGCTGTTGCAATGTTTGAAGCACAACCATAGGATTCAAATTTTATATCTTCTATTATTTTTGTGTCCGGGTTTACGCTTATATATAGTGAAACCATGTCACCACAGGCAGGGCTTCCTTCTGTTGATTTGCCGTCGGGGTTTTCCAACCTGCCAACATTTCGCGGATTCTTAAAGTGGTCAAGAACTGTTTCGTTGTATGGAAAAGCCATTTCTATACCTCCTTATGCCCAAGAGGGCTTATTAGCCTTAGCTGGGCTACAACCTTATCTATAGTATCTACTGTTTCATATATTTCAGCCATAGTATTAAATCTACCAAAAGTAAATCTAATTGACCCATGGGCTCTTTCATGATCTCCTCCTATGGCTGCTATTACATGGCTGGCTTCAAGAGATTTGCTGAAGCAAGCTGAGCCTGTACTTACGGATATTCCGTACATGTCCATATGGAGTGTTACAGATTCACCTTCAACATAATGGAAGGTTATATTTGCATTTTGGGGAATACGTCTTTTAGGATGTCCATTCAGGCATACATCGGGTATTTTCGAAAGAACCAGTTCTATTATCTTGTCACGCATATCTCTTAATCTAATGCTTTCGTCATCAGTGGATAATTCTACAGCCTTGGCGAAACCAACTGCTCCCGGGATGTTTTCGATGCCGGCCCTGTAATCAAACTCCTGATATCCTCCGTCTGTGATTTTTTTTATTTCAGTTCCTTTTCTTATATAGAGCCCTCCGATGCCTTTGGGTCCGTGTATTGTATGAGCGGATACAGTTATGATATCTACAGGAACGGTTTTCACATCGATTGGAATTCTTGTAAATGTATGTGTTGCATCAGTATGAAAAATTACATTTTTATTTCTGCAGATTTCACCGATTTTTACTATGTCCTGCAGTGTTCCTATTTCCTGGTTACCATGCTGTATGGACACCAGTATGGTTTTTTCGGTTATGAGTTCCGCAAGTTTATCAGTGTTCACGAGGCCGTATTCGTCAACGTCCAAGTAGTCAATTGTAAAACCTTGCTTTTCCAAAGCTTTGGCTGAACGCAAGACTGGGTAGTCTTCAATCTTGGATACTATGATATGCTTGCCTTTCTTGTCTCCCAATGCTTTGACAACACCCTTGATTGCTAAGTTTGACGATTCAGTGCTTCCTGAAGTGAATATAAGCTCTTGGCGGCGGGCACCCAGTCTATGGGCAATAACCGACCTGGCATTTTCCAGTGCTTCTTTTGCCTCGATTCCTTTCGAATAGCCGAAATCAGAAGTTGCAACTGCATAATTATCAAAGTAATAACTTTTCATTTCATTAAAAACTCTCTTGTCAAGTTTTGTAGCCGCTGAGTTGTCAAGATAAATACTTTTCTCCATAAATTTCACCTCTAAATGAATAGCGTTATTGAAGAGTCCCTGGCTTCACTGATATATGTTCCCACTGCTCCATATTCGTCAATTATGTCTTCGGCCAAATCCTTCTTGCTGATGCCCATTATTTCCATGGTCATTTCGCATGCGATAACTTTTCCTCCCAACTCCCTGAAGTCAGACATGAGTCTTTCTGCAGTAGCCACATTATTTTTCTTCATTCTTCTTTTTATCATAAGCTTACCTAGACCAAGCATGTTCATTTTTGAAAGGGGGCCCTGGCTCAGACCGTTTTTCTTTAGTCTAAGAAGACCCCAGAATGTAAAATAAAGGGATGCTTCCATGCCCATTGCCAAAGCTCCATTTGCTACAATAAGGGCGCTGCTCAGTTTATCCATGTCTCCACTGTGCACAATTATGGTAGCTTTCTCACTCATTATATTACCTCCTTATTTTTGGAGTATTATTACCCATCCATCTGCAGATTCTTCTATGCTGACTATCTTTACAGACAAGGCATCTGCAGCCATTGGAATTTCCTTTTTTGATGCAGCGTGGGTTCCAGTTATTATAACCTTGTCTCCAGGCAATGCCTTCCGTAGAGCCTTGCGCATTTCCACCAGGGGAACTGGGCAGGTTTCTTTTCTAACGTCAACGTTAATATCAGCCATAATCTCCTCCTATTTAATAAGTGTTGCTTTATTTTTTCATATTAGTCTATATAGTAATTGTAGTACTTATTGGAAGATTTGTAAAATTTATTGGATTTCAATTCTCATGGGTATCGTGGTATTGACTTATGGAGAAAATGCAAGTAGAATATAATCACGCACGAACAAAGGTTCGTAAGACGTTTTGCTCAAAAATAGTCCAATAACATTTGGATGGAAGCTTGCAATAGAGTATAATTAAGGTATGTCATTATTTGATATGACAATATTAAAGTGGACTTGAAAGAAAAAATAAGCATGAGGTTATTATGGATAAAATAGAGAAATTTGAAATAGTATCGGAATACAAGCCTACTGGGGACCAGCCCCAGGCAGTTGAAAAGCTGACAAAAGGTATATTGGAGAACAAGAAGTTTCAGACTCTGCTAGGTGTTACAGGTTCGGGAAAAACCTTCACCATGGCAAATATAATAGAGAAGGTACAAAGACCCACCCTTGTCATAGCACATAACAAGACATTAGCGGCCCAACTTTGCTCAGAATTCAAGGAATATTTTCCAGACAATGCAGTTGAATACTTTGTAAGTTACTACGACTATTATCAACCAGAGGCCTATGTTCCTTCATCTGACACATATATAGAAAAGGATTCTTCAGTCAATGATGAAATAGACAAGTTAAGGCACTCTGCAACGGCATCTCTCTTTGAAAGAAGAGATGTAATAATTGTAGCTTCTGTTTCGTGCATCTATGGACTTGGTAGTCCAGTTGATTATGAAAATCTTGTTATATCCCTTAGACCGGGAATGATAAAGGACAGAGATGAGATGATAACGAAACTTATAGAAATACAGTACAAGAGAAACGATATCAACTTCACCCGTGGAACCTTCAGGGTGAGGGGAGATGTGCTGGAAGTATTTCCTGCTTCATCCTCCGAAGAAGCTGTAAGAATAGAGTTTTTTGGCGATGAGGTGGAAAGGATTACTGAAGTTAATTCTCTTACAGGGGAGATGCTTGGAAGAAGAAAGCATATCTCTATCTATCCTGCCTCCCACTATGCTACAACGGATGAAAATATTCAGAGAGCTGTCAGTAATATAGGAGAAGAACTTGTAGTGAGGCTTAAGGAGTTAAAGGATGAAAACATGCTTGTTGAGGCTCAAAGATTGGAACAGAGGACGAAATACGACATAGAAATGCTGAGGGAAATGGGCTTTTGCAATGGTATAGAAAACTATTCCAGACATATAAACAACCTTCCTTCTGGAACTAGACCTTATACCCTCATAGACTATTTTCCGGATGATTTCCTTATGATAATAGACGAGTCCCATGTTACAGTACCACAGGTAAGGGGAATGTTCAAAGGTGACAGATCAAGAAAGCAGACCTTGGTGGATTTTGGATTCAGACTGCCATCAGCTCTTGACAACAGACCTCTCCAATTCAAGGAGTTTGAAAAGAAAATAAATACAGTAGTCTTTGTAAGTGCCACTCCTGGTCCTTATGAATATGAACATACTGAAGCGATGGCAGAACAGATAATAAGGCCTACGGGACTTATAGACCCCGAAATAACAGTTAAGCCTGTTGATGGACATATAGATGATCTTATACATGAAATAAGGAAGACAGTGGAGAAGAACCAGAGGATTCTTGTAACCACTCTTACAAAGAGGATGTCCGAAGACCTTACCTTCTATTTAAAGGATGTAGGCCTCAATGTAAGATATCTTCATTCAGACATAGATACTATAGAAAGGATGGAAATTCTCAGGGACTTAAGACTCGGGAAGTTCGATATACTTATAGGAATCAACCTGCTAAGAGAGGGACTGGATCTGCCGGAGGTTTCTCTTGTGGCAATACTGGACGCGGACAAGGAAGGTCTTTTTAGATCCGAGACAGCATTGATTCAGACTATTGGCAGGGCTGCAAGGAATATTGACGGACGCGTTATTATGTATGCCGATAGAATTACAAAATCTATGGATAAGGCAATTTCAGAGACTAACAGAAGAAGAGAAATACAGGAGGAATACAATAAAAAGCACGGTATAACTCCACAGTCAATAGTGAAAAACGTAAGAGGGGTCATAGAGGCTACATCGGCAGCCGAGGAAGACGGGGAATATACAGTAGATGGCAAGCCTGTTGAAATCCACAATGAAAAAGATCTTCTCAAACTCATAGACAAGATGAATTCGGAAATGATGGAAGCCGCCAAAAACCTGGAGTTTGAAAAAGCAGCAACCATAAGAGACGAAATCAAAAAAATGAAAAAATTGAGTAATATAATGATGTAGGGGATTTACAAATCTTAAGCACACATTGTTGTTTTGAATGAAATATTTGAAGTCTGGATGGTTTAACTGGACATCAAATATTTCGTGAAAAAATATGATTTGCTTTTGATTTTAAATCACGTCCTTAATATAGAATATAAATGTTTTCATGAGAAATGAAATATTTGAAGTTTGTATACTTCAGATGTAATAAATTAAAAATAAAGAATAATAATGAGGAACATATGGAAAATAAGATTGTAGTAAAAGGTGCCAAGGAGCACAACCTGAAAAACATAGATGTGGAGCTTCCCAGAAACAAACTTATAGTTTTCACGGGATTAAGCGGCTCGGGAAAGTCTTCCCTTGCCTTTGACACTATTTATGCCGAAGGACAGAGAAGATATGTGGAGAGTTTGTCCTCCTACGCAAGGCAATTTTTGGGTCAGATGGAAAAGCCGGACGTGGAGTATATAGAAGGACTGTCTCCAGCCATATCCATCGATCAGAAGACAACAAATAGAAACCCAAGATCCACAGTTGGTACTGTAACTGAAATACACGACTACCTGAGACTTCTCTATGCAAGGGTGGGAGTACCACACTGTCCAAACTGCGGAAGGGAAGTATCTTCACAGTCAATAGACCAGATAATAGATGCAGTAATGGATTATCCGGAAAGGACAAGGATTCAGGTAATGGCTCCTGTTGTCAGGGGACAAAAGGGAACCCATGCAAAGATGCTTGCAGCCATGAAGAAGGAAGGATATGTAAGGGTAAGGATAGACGGAGAGTCCTACGAACTTGAAGATGAAATTACCTTGAAGAAGAATAAAAAGCATGACATAGAAATAGTAATAGACAGGATAGTCATCAAGGAAGGAATAGGGAAGAGGCTGACAGATTCAGTTGAAAGTGCCCTGACTCTTTCAGAAAATCTTGTATATATAGATGTAATAGATGGTGAGGGCATGTTGTACAGCACCGAGTTTGCATGCACCCACTGCAATATAAACATAGGGGAAATCACACCGAGGATATTTTCCTTCAACAGCCCCTTTGGAATGTGTAATGCCTGCAATGGTCTGGGAGTAAGCAAGGAGATAAGCATCGACCTTATACTTCCAAATATGGACCTTTCAATACCTGAAAGAGCAATAGCTCCTTTTGGAGCAGATAAAAACGGGTATTATTTCCAGATATTCAAGTCGATAGCGGACCATCACGGATTTGATATAAACAAACCCCTTAAAGATGCACCAAAGGGGTTTATAGATGAATTGCTTTATGGAACAGGGAGTAGGAAAATCACAGTGGACTTCGAAAGCAAATTCAATGGAAGAAGGGTTTTTACAAAGGAATTCGAGGGAGTGGTAAACAACCTGGAAAGAAGATATTCTGAAACAAAATCCCATGACATGAGAGAATGGATTGAAAGCTATATGATTGAAAAACCCTGCCACGTTTGTGGTGGTGCAAGGCTGAATCCCAATGCTTTGGCGGTAATCCTTGACGGAACAAATATACATGAGCTTTCATCTATGTCCATAGGAAGGATACTGGATTTTCTGTCAAAGCTGAAACTGAATGATAGAATGGCCTTCATAGCAGACCAGATACTTAAGGAGATAAACGAAAGACTTGGTTTTCTTGCAAACGTAGGACTTGACTATCTTACACTTAGTAGAAATGCAGGAACTCTTTCAGGGGGAGAATCACAACGTATAAGACTAGCCACCCAGATAGGTTCAAGTCTTGTAGGTGTTCTTTATGTACTTGACGAGCCTAGCATAGGTCTCCATCAGAGGGACAACAGCAGACTTATTGAGACATTGAGGGGACTTACGGATATTGGAAACACCCTCATTATAGTAGAACACGACGAGGAAACGATATATGCTGCGGACCATATACTTGACATTGGACCTGGAGCAGGAATTCATGGTGGGGAAGTTGTTGCCCAGGGAACCGTTGAGGAGATCATAAGCAACGAGAGATCCATTACTGGGCAATATCTCAGCGGGAAAATGAAGATTGAAGTCCCTTCTACAAGAAGGAAGGGAAACGGAAATATTATAACGATAAAAGGTGCGGAACAGAACAATCTGAAGGCAATAGATGCCGATATACCACTTGGTACATTCACCTGTATAACCGGGGTTTCCGGTTCTGGAAAGAGCTCACTAATAAATGAGATACTCTATAAGGGGATTTACAGAAAGTTCCACAAGAGTAGGGTGGTGCCTGGGAAACATGATGAAATACTGGGCATTGAAAACATAGATAAGATAATAAATATAGACCAGTCTCCAATAGGAAGAACTCCAAGGTCAAATCCTGCTACATATACAAAGGTATTCGACCAGATAAGGGATCTCTTCGCCATGACTTTGGAAGCAAAGACAAGGGGATACAAGAAGGGAAGATTCTCCTTCAATGTTAAGGGAGGCAGATGCGAGTCTTGTAAAGGAGACGGTATAATTAAGATAGAGATGCATTTCCTTCCTGACGTATATGTTCCATGTGAGGTTTGTAAAGGTAAGAGATACAACCGGGAAACCCTTGAAGTAAAGTATAAGGGTAAAAATATCAACGAGGTACTTGCGATGTCAGTTGAGGAATCCCTTGAGTTTTTCGATAGCATTCCAAACATAAGGAACAAGTTTAAGACAATGAATGATGTAGGTCTTGGATATGTCAAGCTTGGACAGCCATCAACACAGCTTTCAGGTGGAGAAGCTCAGCGAATCAAGCTGGCTTCCGAGCTCAGCAAGAGAAGCACTGGAAAGACACTTTATATTCTTGACGAGCCTACAACGGGACTACATATGGCTGATGTACACAAGCTTATCGATGTTCTCAACAGGCTTGTGGAAAGCGGAAACACAGTAGTTGTAATAGAGCATAACCTTGATGTTATAAAGACTGCCGACTATATTATTGATCTTGGACCTGAAGGTGGAGACAAGGGAGGACTCATAATCGCAAAAGGAACTCCTGAGGAATTGATTAAGATAAAAGGTTCATATACAGGGACATATCTCAAAAAAACCCTATAGTTGTTGAATATTGAATACCAAAGTTGTATAATTTAACAGTGGGTGATAGGATGAATAATACAGAATTGTTGAATCTTCCGCAGGCTGTCATAGATGTTTTGCCGCTAGGCATAGCACAATGCGGGCTTGTTTTGGATGATAATTCAAATATAAAAGATATCAGAATTTTAAAAGCGAACAAGAGCATCAGGGAAATAACCGGTTACAACAACTATGAGCTCGCCAACAAGACTATGAAGGAGCTATTTCCTGCAATAAGGGAATCTGTATATGACTGGATTAAAATACTTGGTGAAGCTTCTCTATATATTGGAACAAAGCATATTGAACAATATATGGATGTGTTTGACAAGTATCTTAGTGTTGATGTTGTCAGTATAAAGGAGAACGGCTTCTATCTTGTGATGGAAGATATTACTGACAAGAAGGAATGTAGTAGGAATATACTTGAAAAAGTCACCGAAATTAATTATATCAATGAAGAATTGAGAAAGAAGGCCAATCTTGACAATATGACATTGGCATACAACTATCAGTTCATAATGAAGCTTCTAAAGGAAGAAGTGGAAACTGCAAATAAGGAATCGAAAAAATTCACTGTGGCTCTTCTGGACATCGATAGATTCACTGAAATAAATAGGAATCACGGAATAGAAGTGGGAGATAAGGTTCTTGAGGAAACTTCTGAAGCCTTGAAGAACAGCATGAGGAAGATTGATTCCCTTGCAAGGACAGGTGGGGACGAGTTCCTGCTACTCCTTACAAATGTAGACATAAACATAGCAAAAATCGTTATTGAAAGGATGAAGACACAGCTTAATCTGGATGTCAGAATCCTGAAAGGCGAAAGCATAACTCTAAGCGGAGCTGTTCTTGAATATGAAGACGGAGGCTGCGAAGATTTTTATCACGAGCTCAGGGCCAAGCTAGACAAGGCGAAATCCCTTGGATACAATACAATAATTTTTTAGCAAGAAAGCAGCTTTGCTGCGTTAACCAGGTCACAGCGACATCGTCGCGCTAGAT
>NZ_CEZJXU010000022.1:0-3065 GCF_983023055.1 Dethiosulfatibacter sp.
ACACCAACGCTTCAAGGGGTTATGCATATTTTAACTTTCTTAAGCTATAAAAAAATCCGCTCCTTAATAAGAAGCGGATTGAATTCCATCATCTTCTTATCTTCCAGTTTTCACTGTAGGAATTGGCACCTTGCGCATATGCGTAGGTTGCCGAGGTTTCTAAGGGCCATTCCCTCCACCTCTCGTGATAAGTCACAGTTTTATATTTTCATATATCTTAAATCTTATTGACTCAATTGTCAACTGTTTTTCAAAAATTATTACTATTTCAAGGCTGCAGTTACTGTCATTTCAACAAGAATTGAATCTCTTGCCATTTTTGCTTCAACACAGGCTCTTGCAGGCTCAAAACCATCAGTTACCCATGCATCCCATATCTCGTTCATTTCCTTGAACATGGATATATCCTTTAAATATATTGTAGTAGAAAGGATATGATTCTTATCAGATCCATATTCATTAAGCAGATTTTCTATCTTCTCAAGTACCACCTTTGTCTGCTCTTTTATGTCTACATCTTCTCCGCAGGTTTGTCCGCAAAGATAGACAGTATCTCCATGTGTTACGACACGGCTCATTCTTCCAGTTCCTTCATATCTTTTTATTCCCATTGTATCCTCCAAGTTCAATCTTTAAATTAAATTCTAATATTTCCTCAACTATTTAATTATACTTGAAGAAATTTATCTTTACAAGGTTTGTGAAAGGAAGTTATATATCGAAAAATCTTTTAAGCTCAATTATCTTACAATCGTCTTCATCGCAGGTAAAGTACAGATTGAAATCAAGTTCTCCTTTTCTAAAAAGAAGATATTTTATGAATCCAAAAGAAGCCCTATCCATGTATTGCAGATTTTCAGCAATTATATTAACTTTGAGTTCTCTTGATACAACCATGAGCATTTCAAGCAGGGACTGGTAAATCCTATTTCTTTCTGTTTCCGTACTAAGAGCTGAAATCTCTCCCTTTGAATATTTCAATGCATTTAAACTTATTCTTCCCAAATCTTTCCAAACCCACATGTCAATTTTTTCAAGAATATCGCTTTTACAACTTATGATTATCTCATCAACCAATGATGCAAGATAGTTGTAGTCAAGACCCTCCATAGGAATGCATCCAGTAGTAATAACCAGGCCTTCCAGAGTTTTTACACCATCAGCAATCTTCTTGAGTTCATCCTTTCTTAAAAGAACAATATCTGCTGTACCTCTGTCCTTATACTCCGCCGGGTTTCCATATTTCGTCTCCTTGATAATCTTAAGGAGATTTTTCGTGGATTCCTTTGGAGAAATATTGAGTTCCTCCCTCAGTATATGGGTACATCTGTCATACTGCTTCATAGCCGATGTTCGGTCCCCCATGTCCATGTAAAGCTTCATAAGGTCCACATATAGGTCTTCGTCCAATGAATTTAACCTTATGAGCTCTTCCAGCACAATAATCCCTTCAATATAGTTCTTTTCAGTCTTGAATATGTCAAGAAGCTTATTCAATGAACCAATATACTTTTTTTGATAATTTTCTCTTTCAAAGAAAATCCAGTCGTTGAACTTAAAACACCCCTTAAGGTAGAATCCCTCAAGAAACTCGCCCCTGTAAATTTCTCTCATTCTGTTAAGCCTGCATATGGTTGCCTTACCTTCTTTTTTAGAATAAAGATCATCAACAACTTCAATATCTGATACAACTTCATATTCCCCGTTAAAACATATCCTGCTTCCTTCAGACAGAATAAGGGGATTTTCAAGGTTTTCATTTTTGAATAGCTTGTTCATACTCCATATATTATATCTAAGATTGTATTTTGCAGATTCCTCGCTGCTTTCCTCCCAGAACATGAATGCCAACTTTTCTCTATTAATACTTTCACTTGCAGCTATATAGCATAATATTCCCAAGGATTTTGTGCTTAACTTACCCGTTATGTCTTTGCTGTTAAAAACAACTTGGGGATTACCAAGGACAGAGATTTCAACCCTAGACCTTGTCATTGCAATCACCTCGCAAATTGAAGTCTTCACTGCAGAATATTATATTGCCTTCCTTTAATGTGGCAACTACCTTGATATCCTTTATTCTATCCTTGTCTACTTCGAGAATGTCCTTGTCAAGAACTGTCACATCACAATATTTTCCTTTTTCTAAACTTCCCTTCAAATGGTCTTCGAAGCAAAGGCAGAATTGACTGTAAACATTCCAAGAGCTTCAAAAACTTCAATTGAATGTTCCTTCTTTGGATGGTTCACTGCGGAATGAATGGCAAGAATCGGATTAATTTCGTTTACATCGCTGTCGGAACCTCCACAGAGAATTAGACCATTGTCTATCATGTATCTAAAATTGTTTGTTTTTGATGCAAGATCCTTTCCAAGTCTTCTTTCATACATGCCATCCTCATTACCCCAGTAGTATTCAAATGTCGGCTGTACGGATATGACTAGTCCAAGCTCCTTTGCCCTTCTTACCTGTTCTTTTGTAGCCAGCTCAAAATGCTCGATTCTGTGTCTGTGATCCTTCCTGTTATATATGAGCTGGGCATTTTCATAAGCATCCAACACTTGTTCTATGGCCCTGTCTCCTATGGCGTGAAGAGCAATCTGTAAACCTTCTCTGTGGGCTTCTCCAACATAATAGTTGAGCTCTCCACTATTGAAATACAGTTCTCCCCTTGTGTCGAAGTCGTTGTAATCTGAAGAAATAGCCGCCGTTCTTGAACCAAAAGACCCGTCAATAAATATATCTCCACCCATGCATTTAAGATTGTACTTGAATATTTTCTTCAAATCAAAGGTCTGAAAATACAACTTCACATCTATGGGAAGCTTGTCCTTGTTTTCAATGATGAAATTTACATCCTTTTCATGAAAAGTAAATCCACCCTCCATAGTGTTTATGGAAGTTACTCCCTTGGACACAGCATACCTGACAGCCTTTTCGAGACCCCTCATCCTCAGGTCGTCCTTAAGATATCCAAACATCCTGTTCCTTATGAATGCACTTGCCTTTCCTGTGAAATACCCCAGGGGAAGATTCCTTTCATCCCTTGCTATTCCATCAATAT
>NZ_CEZJXU010000022.1:3075-12181 GCF_983023055.1 Dethiosulfatibacter sp.
GTTTATCCATACAGGATTGTTAGGAGAAACCCTGTCAAGTTCATGCCTCGTAGGGAATCTTCTTTCTCTTGTCTTTGTCACATCAAAACGATAGGCTCTGATAAGTTCCCCATTTGGAGTATCTTCGGCAGCCTTCCTGATTTTCGTTAAAAGCTCCTCAATTGTCTTCACATCATAAAGGTTAACACCTTCGAAATTGAGTCCCGTCTGGACAAGGTGAACATGGCAGTCGTAAAATCCAGGCACTGCTGTCTTTCCCACCAGAAAATATGTTTCCTGAGAAGTTTCAAGATATTTTTCATAGCCTTTTCCCATACCAAGATCAAATATTTTGCCGTCCTTAACGGCCATCCATTCATAAATATTGTTGTTACTGTCTAAAGATATAATTTTTCCGTCGCAAATCAACAAGTCTACAGAAGTCATTTCTTCACCACCGTTTTTTATTCTTATATTAAGTTTACTTCTTTAGTTTAATACTTACACCCTTTCAATGCAATCCTTGAATTGATATCGTATACAATTCAAGCAACGGATTTCATAGAAATCCGCTGCCATGTTTATTAACATTAAACCTTTTCCATTTGTCTATGTTAGAATTCTAACCAAATAGTCGTAAATCACTTCAGCAGTCTTTATCACATCCTCTATGATTACATACTCATCAGCACCATGATAATTTTCTCCTCCAGGTCCGAAAACAAAGGTTGGAATATTTAATCTTGACCCTATATAGCAAAAATCACCTATGCTTTGAAAATATGCTATTTCAGGGTCCTTGTCCGTTACACTTTTGATGGACTCCTTGAATTTCACAGAATATTCGTTATCCTCGTCTACCCTGTAAGGAAGGAATCCGTCGCTGTCGGGAGTGGGCGCCTCCCTGAACTTTATTTCATAGTCCGCATCGATGTCGGCAGCCTTGACGGCATCATCAAGCTCTTTTTTTATAGTTTCCTTGTCCTCTCCCATTACTATATGCCTGAATACTGTGAAGCTTGCCTTATCCGCAACGGAGCATGCAGCCCCCCCGCCATTCATGTCTATTACGCATATGTCCCCAGTTCCAAGATAGGGATCAACTTTCAGTTCTGTCTTCTTAAGCTCCATAATTACTTTGGATGCAGCTTCAATTGCACAGATTCCATTCTGAGGATTTGCAGCATGAGCCGACTTTCCTGTGAATTCCACTGTATATGAATATCCACCCCTTGCTCCAAGACAGAGACAGGGAAAGTTTACTCCTGTAAATCCTGCACTTGGTTCAGGTACTATTGCCACGTCAGCATCTGTTATTAGTTCATCATGTATTATGAAATTTGTTCCAAGTCCGTAGGGACCCTCTTCGTCGGACACAAAGTGGTATACTATACTTCCGTCAAAATCCGGTACAGCATTCTTGAATGCCTCTATTGCCATCATTGCAGCCGCCGAACCGGATTTCATATCAAGGGATCCCAGACCGTACATCCTGCCCTCTTCAACTACAGGATCAAGAGGATCTTTTGTCCATCCTTCACAAAGCTGTACGGAATCCATATGGCCGTTTATCAATACTTTTTTGCCTGATTTGTTGCCTTTCAATTCACCTATTACGTTAACACCCTTGAATTTTGTTACCTTGTCATCTTCATAATAGTGGTATTCAACTGGAATATTCCTTTCCTTTAACCAGTCATGGACAAATTCCATAATGTTTTCTTCCTCAAAATAAGGGCTGTATATTCTTATTAAATCGCTTAAAAGCTTTTCTGTGTTTTTTTCATTAATAATATTTTTTGATTCAGTCATAATCTCCACTCCTGTCAATTTGCTTTATTGTACGTTTTTACAGAACTTATTTCTCCTTCTTTGAACATGAATTTGCCTGTCCATCCATAGAATATTGTAATCAAAGGTGCAAGGAATGACAAATACACATATGGCAGATACTCTATTGTACTAACTCCAAGTGCCCCTGTAAAGAATACCCCACAAAGCCCCCAAGGGACCAATGGTGATGTGACAGTTGCCGAATCCTCCGACACTCTCGAACAAATCTGTGGAAGAAGTTTCTTTTCCCTGTATGAGGGAACTAGCATTCTTCCAGGTATGATTATTGCCATATACTGACTTGCAGAGAAGAGATTGATAAGTATGCTGGAAACTACATGAGTTGTAACAAGACCTCCAGTAGACTTTACAAGACCTTTGATTTGATCCAGAAGAACATCAAGCATTCTGGTCTTCTCCAGCAATCCTCCAAAACTCAATGCAATGAATCCAAGTGATATGGTCCACATCATACTCTGAAGTCCACCTCTGCTCAGCAGTGCATCAATTTCAGATATGCCTGTTGCTGATAAAAATCCGTAGTTCATAAAGCTCATCATTTCACCAAGGCTGTAGCCCTGGAATATCATTGCAAAGGCAGCTCCTATGAGAGAGGCAATTACCATTACTGCAAGTCCTCCAACCTTTTTAATTGCGAGTATTACAACTATTACAGGCGGTATAAACGCAACAGGGCTTATATAGTAGTTTCCCTTCAGCCCGTCCAGTATGATATTTATTTGTGACTGGTCTATTTCAGCACCCTTGAATCTTAATCCCAGTATCAGATAAATAACGAGGGAAATAATTATTGCAGGTCCTGTTGAATAAGCCATTGATTTAATATGATCAAAAAGATCGGCTTCTGCAACTCCAGCAGCAAGGTTCGTCGAGTCTGAAAGTGGAGACATCTTGTCTCCGAAAATAGCACCTGAAACGACTGCACCGGCTGTCATTGCTGGTGGAATTCCAAGACCGTATCCTATCCCCATGAATGCAACACCAAATGTCGCTCCAGTTGTCCATGAACTTCCGGTGGCAACTGAGGATATCGCACAAATAAGGCATACGGAAAATAGGAACATAGAAGGAGACAATACCTTGAGTCCGTAGTAGATTAGTGTAGGAATAGTTCCTGAAGGTATCCATGTTGCAATAAGTACTCCAACCATCATGAGGATGAGCATGGGAAGCATTGCAATATTACATCCGTGAAGTATTCCATTCTGTATATCCTCCCATGTAAATCCATTCAAGATGGCAACTATTGCCGCCACTACTGTCGCAAGGATAAGTGTGATATGGGTCACCCATTCCTGTTTAAGTACGAAAATCTGAATGGACATTGCCGCTATTAGGAAAATAAAAACTACCAATACACCAATAAGTCCCGGTTTTTTTTCTTCTGAATTCATCTAATTACACTCCTTAATATTTTATTTAACTAATGATACCAGAGGAGTAATGTTTCAAACGTTTTAAAAAATGTTTAAGTTTAATTTACTAATACTAGTTTAAACATTTTTTAAACAATAAGCAAAGAATAAGAAAAATTAAATTTTTCTTATTCTTTGCTTATTGTTTCTCTTCACCATTGAGTACCTTATATAATCGCTCCACTATAGCATTATATCCATCCGCACTGGGATGAAAATCGTCTATTGTCAGATATTCATCTAAATTGTACTTAAAGAGGTCATGAATTGGTATGTAGACGCTGTTTGGATATGAAGAAATCAGAAGCTCTGTCCTATAATTCCAGTTAAGGAGCATTTCTCTTGTCTCTTCATCAACTTCATCTCCGTAAGGATTGTATAAACCAATAATTGCCCTTTGTACATCACTGTTGTTTTCTTTTATAAAGGCAATTGCTTTTCCCAAATTTTCTAAATAAATCTCTAAAGTCTCCTCATAATTACTGGTTGACACCTGGCTTCTAGAATTCATCAAATGATTGACATCGTTTCCTCCAATTGATATGAGCACAATATCCGCCGAACTTATAATTCTAATGGTTTCATCATCGTCCAATACTTTCATCATATCTGAAATTTCCGCTCCCGGCTGGGCCAGATTCACAACTATTATTTCCCGGGAAATATCCTTTTCAATCAGTTTTCCATAGCCTTTGCCAAGACCAAGACCAGTATCATCACCTACTCCTGCTCCAATAGAATCTCCTAATATAAGTATTGTAAACATATCCCCCTCCTGAGAATCATCTTCGCCGATTTCATTATCCATGATTTCCTGGTCCGTAACAGCACCTTCTAAAGGCTCTTCTTGAACACCCTCATCATCTATGTTTGATGAAGTTATGTTTATGGATATTATGAATCCGCCTAAAAAAACGGCTGTAAATATAACCGTAATCAGTAAAAACATTATCCAAATGATTTTTTTATTCATCATTGACCTCCACCCGATAATAACCGTCAAATCTCTTAAGTGCTACTACGCAAGTACATCTTTTCTTGTGAAAACTACAAAACTTATTACTATTGATACCAAACTCCATATGGCTAAAACCATAATGGAAAACTTCATAGACATGCCCTCTATCTGCTGGTAGGAGCCTGTTAAATATTTAGTGAGATTCAAATTGGATACGAAGAAATACTTGATGATTTCCCAATCCGAAAGGAAGAACTGGAGGAACTGTCCTCCTATGAGAAATGCCATTATAATTCCTATTGCTGCAGCAGTACTTTTGACAAGGACGGATATCATAAAAGTTATGGATGCAATTGCTATTGAAACAAACCATGCCAGAGAATAAATCAAAACCATGTATTCCATTCTATTCACCATGATTACGGAATTTGCATCCAATTCTCCATTTATAAGTTTAAATCCTGTTGCAACAGGCTCATAAAAGCCCCAAACCCGGAAGAAGGAAAAGGACACAAAACTCGATATTGCACCTATCATCAAAACAACCATTGTTGTCATCATAAGAAGGGCAATATATTTGCTCAACAATACCTTCCATCTTGGAACTGAACGGGTAAGGATAACCTTGATTGTACGGTTTGAAAATTCACCGGATACCAGATCCGATGCTAGAATTATTATCATAAGTGGAATAAACATGATGATTGCATTCTCAACAAAATTGACAGAAAACCTTGCAGAACTTGGAGTGATTGGATTGATGTCGTTTTCTATAAAATACTTCATCTGTTCAATCTGTATTTCAATAGACCTGATGCCTGTTTCATGGATATAAGGACTTTCAAGCCTCTTTTCAAGCTCCTGCATCTGCTGGCTGGCAAGACTTTTCCAGTCGTAGGAAGTGTCTTCGGTGATTTTCTCGAATCTGCTTATGGTCTTATCATAGGTGTATTTTTCTCCATAGGAAAACAACCCTATGAAAAGAAAGAGCAGAACGGATATGAGTACCATTTTTTTCTTTAGAAGTATTTTACTGACTTCATTTTGAATTAATTGATTCATCATACCACTCAATCCTTTAGGTTATTTTCTGGTTCTCAGTCAGACTGAGGAACAACTCTTCCAGAGTCTTGCTCTTTGAATTAACATATTTAAGCTTTAATCCTTCATTTACAAGTGAAGCATTGAGCATTTCCAACTGATTCAAGCCTATGACTGCCTCCAAACGATTATTAATTATTTTTGCATTGATTTTAAATCTTTCCTTCATGATCAGTTTTCCCTTTTCTAGATTATCCACAACCCAATAAACTTCACTAGATGATACCAGATCATTCACAGCTCCCGTTTTAACCACAAGCCCATCCTTTATTATTGAAACCTTGCTGCACATAAGCTGTATTTCCGATATAAGATGGGATGAAACCAGCACAGCTATGTTTTTCTCTGAAGCCAAATCCTTTACCATTTCCCTGAATTCAAATATGCCCTGGGGATCCAGCCCGCTTGTTGGTTCATCAAGTACCAAAAGCTTGGGATTATGTAGAAGAGCTTGTGCAAGACCAATGCGCTGCTTCATTCCCCTTGAATAAGTGCTTACCTTGTCACCTATTCGTTTCTCCATGCCCACCAACTCAACTGCATCCATGATATCTTTTCTAGAAATGTTTTTTGACATATATCCAAGCATTTCAAGATTTTTCATACCTGTAGCATAGTTGTACAAGTCCGGTTCCTCGATTATACAGCCCACATTGGACATGGCTTTTATAAAGTTTTTTGTAATAGAATGACCGCAGATTGCAATATTTCCCGATGTCGGTCTCAAGAGGCCCACTATCATTCTAAGAGTAGTCGACTTGCCGGCACCGTTGGGTCCCAGGAATCCAAAGATTTCACCTTCATCGATATGGAAGCTGATTCCTTTGATGATTTCCTTTTTTCCTATTCTTTTTGTAATATTGTTTACTCTCAACACATGCTTGTCCATATTAAATCATCCCTTTTATCATCTTATCCATCAATGGCCCTTATGAATCAACTTCCAGGTCACAAGTCAAGGTGCGGTCAATATCACCGCACCACAAATTTAAGGGTTGAAAATTCAGTTTCCCTTTATAGACTTTCCTCTTGTTCCAGTCTTTTCATTTTTTGTTTCTTTACTTATTCTTCTGCTTCTTCCTCTTCTTTTTCTTTTTCTTTTTCTTTTTTCTTAAGGTCAACCTTTTCCATAATTTCGGGAACCATCTCTATGAGCTTGTCGATGCTTGATGATTTCTTGATGGGCATCATCTCAACATGGTCTCCCTTGATAACCAGTACCGATGTTACGGAAATCTTGCCGCCGCTTCCCAATCCGCCGCCTTCGCCTTTGGCTCCCTTTTCTTCGATGCCGCCTCCGCCGCCTGTTCCCAGTCCAAAGGAAATGTCAATGAATGGAACAAGGGTAACTTCTCCCACCTGTACCGGTTCACCTACTACGGTCTTTGTCTGCATGAAGCTTTCAAGCTTCTCAAAGATATTGTTTACATTGTCCCTGATATTGAATTCTGCCATGATTTATGCCTCCTTTTTTATTTTCCATATGCCATTAAGCCTATATCATCCCTTGGAAAAGAGTATTTTCCTAAAAGGTTTTGTTACAACTAATCCCAGGGCAAGGACCAGAATATATACTATCCATATCCTACCCTCAACCGATCCCTCACCTTCCAATATATCTTCGTCAAAAACAGGTTCCATCCTTATGTCATACTTTTTTGGAAGAATATAGGACTGGCTGTACAAAGCACACATATATCCCGTATACATTGGATTGTCAAATCCTGCTTTTATCCTTGCAGTTATAACATTGGGCCATAAATGTTTCCACAGCTTCTTCACAACTGTCAAAACTTTTCTTATTAATTTCTTTTTCAAATATTCACGATTAAAAGACTTTTTCTTCTTTTCCTTATCTTTCTTTTTCGAATTTTTGCCATCTTTACCTGTGCCGTCATCTTTATCCTTATCTAAATCCAATCTTTTTTCAAACCCCAGAAACCTTATTTTAGCTTTTGCTTTTCCATCCGGTTCCTTTAATATTAAAATCTTAAGTCCACCGAAAAGCCAGGAAACCACTCCCCTTATTTTCATGTCGTCATATTTTTCCACTTCTGCATAGTATGAATAGGGAATGAGGATAATGATTGCTAGAATTATTAAAATAAAAAGAAGAATATATCCAATTATAGATAGTATAATCATTTCAACCTCCAAAAAACACCAAAAGCCGACCCTTTCCGGCCGGCATGCTGTCTATCTATATTGTGGTCAATCCTAAACCAACCATTCAATTTGTAATTTAATTATACCACTAAAACCATCTTTTTTATACAGTTCCGATAATATAACTTCATTTATTGAAAACATTGACATATTAAAATCCCAACAAAAAATGCCGGGATTTCAATCGAATACTTTTGAATCTATTAAACCTACTTCACAGGACTTATCTTAATCTGCATGAATGGTACCATATTGTTTTTCGGTTCCTGAAGGACAGTTATTACTGTACCCGTTTGGGGATGTATTACACTTCCATTGGGATTTGATGGATCATAGTGCATAATAAGGTCATCAAAGGAACTTACCCCCGGAAGACTTGGAATCACATAAGGAATATCATTATAATGCAGAGTCAATGCATCCGTTGGAGTTTTACCGAAGGTTGAATCATATGTTTGAATCCTGTTTCGCCACAATTCACTGCCAGTTCGTAATAATGGTTCAAAATGTGCATCTATAGGCAGCAGCAAGCCTTTACCAGGATGAATACCCGTATCATTATCCGTCTGCGATGTATCCCAATAATGGATCAGAAGACCATCCTGATATGGGAAACGCTCTACATAATTTGGATATCCAGAAAATCCAAAGTTGTATGGACCGGCTGCAAGGGTACTGTCATATCCGAGATATGTCCTGTATTCACATACATAATAGTGGCTGTAGAAACCCGACTCAATACCTGTTGATCTACTAAACCCTTCAAAGGTCCAGCCTGCATCACTCTCAGCACCGTCTGCAGAATAATCTGCAACCACTATCTCATCAATCATCATTCCTTTTTCAACAGCTGCCACATCAGTCCAGTAGCGGAATCCAAGCAGCACGTTTTGGCCTGCATAAGGACTCAAATCAGCTGCCAAACCAACCCATCCACCTGAATTTCCGGTGATGCCATACCCAAAGTTTTGACCGTTTGGATCAGTCAAAGTGGAAAGATTAGTATCTAGGCTTGTCCATGTACTACCTCCATCTGTGGATACAACAACATAGGCATAATCCCAGTCCGTTTCAATCTCGTAATTTACCTTGGCAGTGAGAATTGCTCCTGCAGTAATGGAAAATTCCTTATACATTGAATTGTCCAAATCATTTCCCGCACCGCTGTAGTAGAAATAATCTCCTGCATATGGGTCTCCAATAACTTCTGTCACTTCCTTAGACGGAAGAACCACAAACACACCCTGGGCCTGTTTGGTGTTGAATTCCATTGGTCCAAGCCTATGAACGGATTTCTCTCCTGCAAATGCTACTTCATAGTTGAGCCAGCCAAGCTGGAATTTCTCCCAGGCACCCAAATGGCTGGGTTTTGAGCCAATATCCTCTGTTCCATCACTTAACCATGAACCGGAAGACATCAATGTCCAAAATCCAGTACTATTTTCTCCTGTGTAATCATACAGATCCGGCAGCCCCATATCATGAGCAAATTCATGGGCAAATACTCCAACTCCACCATTTTCAGGCTGCATTGTATATTTGTTTAACCAATAACTGCTGTCACCAATCTGAATTCCACCTAAAAGAAAATCCGGACTTGGACCAGCTATACCTATCCCATTGGAATATGCAT
>NZ_CEZJXU010000023.1:0-498 GCF_983023055.1 Dethiosulfatibacter sp.
GGCATGATAAATAATGCGGTTAAACTGGCTAAAAAAGGTGTTCTCAATTCCCCAATCCACTTCGACTTTGTTCTAGGTGTACCCGGCGCATGTCCTGGAGAAGCTAGGGATCTAATGTATTTTGCAGACAGTATTCCCGAAGGATCCACATGGACAGTTGCAGGAATAGGCAGATACGAGATGCCCCTTGCAACACTTGCTATAACAATGGGTGGACATGTTAGAGTAGGATTTGAAGACAATGTCTATATTGAAAAGGGAGTTCTTGCAGAATCAAATGCTCAACTTGTAGAAAAAGTTGCAAGAATGGCAAAAGAACTTGGAAGAGAAGTAGCAACTCCTGATGAAGCAAGACAGATACTGGGTTTGAAATAAGAAAGTATAACAAATAATAAGAGACAATACCGAGGCAAATTGTCCGAATAAAACAAAACAAAGCTGTGATTTCATGAACTAAATTCATGAATCACAGCTTTTTTACAATGTGGTAAGGTGAAC
>NZ_CEZJXU010000023.1:508-12116 GCF_983023055.1 Dethiosulfatibacter sp.
GAAGTAGCAACTCCTGATGAAGCAAGACAGATACTTGGTTTAAAATAAGAAAATACAAGAAATAAATAATAAGAGACAATACTAAGTAAATTCTCCGAATAAAACAAAGCTGTGATGTATGAACTAAGTTCATGAATCACAGCTTTTTTATAATGTGGTACGGTGAATCGTATCATAAATAGGCTATAAGCCGAAATTAAGAATATTATAGCTTATCAATTTCGAAGTAAAATTCAATTATCAAATTCTTGTTTCAGTATTCTCTTAATGTTATAATATAACTATATCAAAGCATTTTATTTGGGGTGGCCAATATGCGATTAAACGAAATTTCGGTCTTAAGAAGAAATAATGAAACCCAAAAGACCAGCGATAAACGTTATATTTTCAACGAATTATGCTGGTCTTATCTTTTGATTATATACAGTAAAAACAACTATTTCCCTGGAATGACTACATCCTCTTTGAAGACTCGTATGCCAGCAATGATCTTTCACAATCCTTCTCAGACAGTGAAACCTGGTAGCAAAGTCCACTTCCCTTCATCTTTTCAGACGCATAGGAAAGGCCATTAGTTCTTGAGTCAAGGAATGGATGATCTATCTGGTCAGGATCTCCTGCCAATATGATTTTCGTTCCTAATCCTGCTCTCGTTATTATTCCCTTTACCTGTCTAGGTGTAAGATTTTGGGCCTCGTCTATAAGAACCCACTGATTTACAATGGAACGTCCCCTTATGAAAGCTATTGCCTCCGTAGTTAGAACTCCATTTTCAAAAAGTTCCTTTATCTTAAACGACAAATCCACATCCTGGGTGAATTTCTTCTTAGACTCAAGTGACATGAGAATTTCCAGATTGTCTATTATAGGTCTCATGAAAGGTGCAATCTTTTCCTCTTCCGTTCCAGGAAGAAAGCCTATGTCTTCGTCCATTTTAATATTTGGCCTGCAAACAAGTATCTTTCTATAGAACTTGCTGTGCTCGTGAAGTATCTTGTGGAGACCTACAGCCATTGAATAAAACGTCTTTGCAGTTCCTGCAGGTCCTTTTATTATTACGAGAGGAGCTTTGTCCGCATCCTGCATCAGTGATTCCTGTATGAATTTCTGATATACGCTTCTTGGGCTTACACCAAAGGGCTTGTCTGTATCGTATTTGAGAGGTACAATCTTTTCTCCGTCAAACCTTCCCAATGCTGAATGTTTCTCGTTAGTATTTGATTTTATTATGAAAAACTCGTTCTTCGTGGCTTCGTATACAAACTTTTCATATTCTTGTGTATACTTGAATACCTGATTGGGCAAAATAAATCCATTCTTGTAGAATCTAGTAATGTCAATATCTTCTGCAACAACCTCTGCTACTCCCTTATACTGTTCATCATAGTTGGGAACCTGCTCTGCGAAGAAGTCCTGTACATTGATACCTATTACTTCTGCCTTTATTCTCAGGAATACGTCCTTCGAAACAAGGATTACATTTTCTCCCTTGTCTATAAGTCCCTTACAGACCCTTAGTATCCTGTTGTCGTTCTTGTGCTTCATCCAGCTGTCTGGAAGTTCGATATTGGTGTAATTTAGTTCAATCCTTATTGACCCTCCACCTGGTAGCTTCACTCCTTCAATGAGATTCCCCGTTTTTCTAAGGTCATCCATTATCCTGGCAGCTTCCCTTGCATGGGCTCCAAGATCAGAAGATTCGCTCTTGAACTTGTCCAGTTCTTCTAAAACAATATCAGCAATTACAATATCATGCTCGTCAAATTGATACAGTGAATATGGTGTCTGGAGTATTACATTAGTATCTAGTACAAAAGTTTTTTTCATGCGGGATACCCCCTATATATTGTGTTTGTTAATATATATTATACTATATCAAAAGGACTTCTGCCATTACTATTGTGTTACAGTTGCATTCATGGCAAGTAAAGTCAACAAAACGGCTACGTGCGTCGTACCTGTATGTGGATGTTATCCGAGTCAAAAGTTAAAACAAGAAAGCAGCTTTGCTGCGTTAACCCGGTCACAGCGACATCGTCGCGCTAGATGTGAAGCAGATAGTGACCAGAGCGGTTATTAAGATGCGAAAGAAAGTTCCCTTAACCGCATAACACCAACGCTTCAAGGGGTTATGCATATTTTAACTTTCTTAAGCTATAAAAAAACCGGACAGGTTATATCCCCATCCGGTTTGTTTTAATGTCTGTTTGGTATCTTTGCGGTACCGATTCTGGTAGCAGCTTTTTTGAGTGCTATTTCCGCTCTTAGAATATCAAGCCCTTCTGTCTTTTGTTCAAGCCTTTCAACCGCTCTTTTCTTAGCTTCTTCGGCTCTCTCAACATCAATTTCATCAGGCCATTCGGCAGTATCACTGAGAATTACAACCTTCTCCTCCATTACTTCCATATATCCTTGAGACAATGCAGCATTCTTAAACTGACCGTTATCCTTTATTCTGACCTGTCCAATTGCCAAAGGAGTTACAAAGGGTTCATGGTCTTTTAATATCCCCATTTCTCCTTCTGCTCCTCTCACAACTATCATGTCAGCTTCTCCCTCATAGAATACTCTATAGGGAGTTACAATTTCCAGCATGAATTTAGCCATGAATTCACCAACCTTTCTTAATATCCTCTAAGGATATTAAGCTTCTCTCTGCATCTTCATTTTTGCAGCTTTTTCTATAACTTGATCTATAGTTCCAACCATGAGGAATGCCTGCTCAGGCAAATCATCATGTTTTCCTTCAAGTATTTCCTTGAATCCTCTTATTGTTTCCTTAAGCGGAACATATACTCCAGGAGAACCTGTGAACTGCTCTGCAACATGGAAGTTTTGAGACAAGAAACGCTCAATTCTTCTCGCTCTTGATACTGTTATCTTGTCTTCGTCTGACAACTCGTCCATACCAAGGATTGCAATTATATCAAGAAGCTCATTGTATCTTTGAAGAACTTCCTGTACGTCCCTTGCAACTTTATAATGCTCTTCGCCTATAATTACAGGGTCAAGTATTCTAGAGTTTGAATCAAGAGGGTCAACTGCAGGATAAATACCTTTTTCAGATATTTTTCTTGAAAGAACAGTAGTTGCATCAAGATGTGCAAAGGTAGTTGCCGGAGCCGGGTCAGTAAGGTCATCGGCTGGTACATATACAGCCTGTACCGAAGTGATTGAACCTTTCTTAGTGGACGTGATTCTTTCCTGAAGCTGTCCCATCTCAGTTGCCAGCGTAGGCTGGTATCCAACTGCTGAAGGCATACGACCAAGAAGTGCAGAAACCTCAGAACCAGCCTGAGTAAATCTGAATATATTGTCTATAAACAGAAGTACGTCCTGTCCGTCTTCATCTCTGTAATGTTCCGCCATTGTAAGTCCTGAAAGCGCAACTCTCATCCTTGCTCCAGGAGGCTCATTCATCTGACCGAAAACCAGTGCAGTTTTGTCGATAACACCTGATTCAATCATTTCATAATAAAGGTCGTTTCCTTCCCTTGTTCTCTCTCCAACACCAGCAAAAACTGAAAGTCCACCGTGCTCAATTGCTATATTGTTTATAAGCTCCTGGATAAGTACAGTTTTACCAACACCTGCACCTCCGAAAAGACCTATCTTTCCACCTTTTGAATATGGGCAGATCAAGTCAACTACCTTGATTCCTGTTTCAAATATTTCAGTGCTTGTACTTTGATCTTCGTATAAAGGTGCCTCTCTATGAATAGGTGATCTTCTTACACCTTCAACTTGAGGTTTTCCATCTATAGGCTCTCCAAGTACGTTAAACATTCTTCCAAGAATTTCCTTGCCTACCGGTACAGATATAGGTGCTCCTGTATCTATAGCTTCCATGCCTCTTGTAAATCCATCAGTAGAGTCCATCGCTATACATCTTACTGTATCGTCTCCAGTATGCTGAGCAACCTCAACAACTACAACTCTATCTTCAATATTTATATTAATGGCAGTTAGAAGTTCAGGAAGATTGCCTTCACTAAATTCAATATCTATTACAGGACCAATTACCTGCTTAACCCTGCCTATATTTAATTCAGCCATTTAATCACTTCCTTTCTTTAATTTTGTGCATCCGCACCTGCTACAATCTCTGATATTTCCTGTGTTATTGCAGCCTGTCTAGCTCTATTGTAAATCAACTGAAGATCATCAATCATTTCCTCAGCATTGTCTGTCGCACTTTCCATCGCAATCCTTCTTGATCCCGATTCACTGGCCGATGATTCGACACATGCCCCATATATTACAGAATTCATGTATTTAGGCACCAGGTACTCAAGAACCGCTTCCGGTGATGGTTCATATCTGAATATTACAGGGAATTCATCCTCTGCCAGCTTCTCTTCCTTGTCATCCAATGTTACAGGCAACAAGGTAAGGGCTCTAGGCTCATATGAAATAGTACTGATAAATTCAGTATAAACTACTTTTATTTCATCAATTTCCTTATCACAGTACATTTTCACTACCATATTACTTATATCCTGAGTAACCTCAAGAGAAGGTGTCTCTGAAACTCCAATATATGAATCAACAACTTCATAGCCTCTGGCATTGAAGTAATCTCTTCCCTTGGATCCTATGGTTATAATCTTTGCACTACTTTTATCATTCACACTTTGTTCAACCAGCTTGCAGATATTGGAATTATAGCCACCGGCCAATCCTCTATCACCTGTTATTACAATATAAAGAGTACTGTTAACTTCTCTATTGTCAACAAAAGGATGTCTGATTCCCTTGGAGTGTGTCATTATTTCTGTTATTGAATTTAATATTTTATTAAAATACGGTTTTGATGCATCAAGCTTGGTTCTAGCTCTTTTGAGCTTTGCAGTCGCAACCAGTTCCATAGCTTTTGTAATCTGCTTTGTGCTGGTAACACTTTTGATCCTTCGCTTGATATCATTCATATTCTGACCCAACTCTTCACCTCCTGACCATCATAGCCAGTATTTAGGCTAGAAAACCTTTTTTGAATTCTGCAACAGCTGCATCTATCTTGCCTTTGGTTTCATCATCCATTTTGGAAGATTCTTTAATGACTTTACCTATTTCAGGATAATTAGTATCCATAAAATCGAAAAATTCATTTTCAAATACTCCTACTCTGTTGACAGGTATATCATTCAACAATCTCTTGTTTGCAATATATATCAACATTACCTGATTTTCAACCTTAATAGGCACATACTGAGGCTGCTTGATTATTTGCATCAATCTTTCACCGTGGTCAAGAGTAGCCTTAGTTTCAGGATCAAGTTCCGATCCAAACTGTGCAAATGCAGCAAGCTCCCTGTACTGGGCAAGCTCAAGCTTAAGCATACCTGCAACAGATTTCATTGCCTTAATTTGTGCAGAACCACCAACCCTTGATACGGAAAGTCCCGCATTGATTGCAGGTCTATGTCCAGAATTGAACATCTCCGTCTCAAGGAATATCTGACCGTCTGTTATTGAAATAACATTTGTAGGAATATATGCAGAAATATCTCCTGCCTGTGTTTCTATTATTGGAAGTGCAGTTATTGAACCACCTCCGAATTTATCGTCTAGTCTAGCAGCACGCTCAAGAAGTCTTGAATGCAGATAGAATACGTCTCCAGGATATGCTTCACGTCCCGGTGGTCTTCTCAGCAACAGTGACATTGCACGATATGCAACGGCATGCTTTGAAAGGTCATCATATACTATAAGAACATCCTTGCCGTTGTACATAAATTCTTCACCAATTGCAACACCTGAATATGGAGCAAGGTATTGAAGCGGTGCCTGTTCACTTGCTGTTGCCGAAACAACTATTGTATAATCCATAGCTCCATTATTTTCAAAAGTTTCAACTATTTTGGCAACTGTTGATCTTTTCTGTCCTATGGCTACGTAAATACATATAACATCCTGACCCTTCTGGTTAAGAATAGTATCTACGGATATGGCAGTTTTACCTGTTTGTCTGTCGCCTATTATAAGCTCTCTTTGTCCTCTACCTATTGGTATCATGGAGTCGATTGCCTTGATACCAGTCTGAAGTGGTACCGTTACAGATTTTCTAGCTATAACACCTGAAGCTTTTGCTTCAACAGGTCTATACTTGTCCGTTTTTATTGGTCCTTTTCCATCGATTGCTTGTCCTAAAGAGTTAACTACCCTACCGATCATTGCATCACCAACAGGAACTTCAACTATCCTCTTGGTTCTCTTTACCGTGTCACCTTCTTTGATTCCTTTATCACTACCCATCATAACACAACCAACGTTATCTTCCTCAAGGTTAAGTGCCATACCGAATATACCGTTATCGAAATCAAGGAGCTCACCGTACATACAATTTTCAAGACCGTGGATTCTTGCAATACCGTCACCAACTTCAATAACAGTACCTACATCTACAGTATCCAGCTTGGCGTCATATCTTTTTATCTGTTCTTTGATTATTGAACTAATTTCTTCTGGTCTTAGACTCATTGCTTATATCACCCCTGTCCTATACTATTATTTCTTTCAAACTTATTTGTAAATTATTCAGTTTTCCTTTAAGTGTACCGTCAATAACTTGGTCTCCAAGTTTGATCAATACTCCACCTAGAACACTTTTGTCTATTTCATTTATCAATTCGACTTCTTTTCCTGTAATTGATTCAAGTTTCTTAGTTAAAGAATCCTTTTCATCTTTTCCAAGTAGAACAGTTGTAATGGCAGTGGCTTTCACAATACCCTTATGTTCATAAATCAAATTTTCAAATTGTTCAACTATTGAATACAAATCCTTGACCCTTCTCTTGTCAAGAAGTATCTTCATGAAGTTGTTTATTTCGTTGGTGGCCTTGCCTTTAAAAACTTCATCAACAATTTTCTTCTTTTCTTCAGTGTTGATTTTAGGAGATATAAGTATCTCGTAAAAATCCGGATATTCCCTAAACATGTCTCTGACAACTTTGAGTTCTTCCATAAACACATCTAGATTATTGTTATCAAGTCCCACCTCGAACAAAGCCTGAGAATATGTTTTAGCTACTAATTCTGCCATTAATTATCCCCTACCTGTTCTATGAATTTGTTGACAAGTATTTTGTTCTTCTCTTCGTCAACTTCACTTTCAAGCACTTTTGTTGCTGCCAATATAGCCAGTGAAGATATTTCATCCTTAACTTCATTGATGACTTTCTTCCTTTCCAGCGCTATATCCACTTCAGCTTTTTCTTTTTGTTTTTCAGCCGCTTCTCTTGCTTCCTTAAGGATTCTGCTTGACTTTACATCAGCATTTTTTGTAGCAATTGAAACAATTTCTCTTCCTTCATCTTCAACAGATTGAAGCTTTTCAATATACTCTACCTTGAATGTCTCAGCTTCATTGCTAATTCTTTCAGCGTCGTTTAATGAATCGAAAATACTTTTTTCTCTTGCTTCTATAACTTCAGTAACTGGAGCAAACAAGAATTTTTTCAAAAGTAAATACAAAATGAATGTATTAAGAATCTGAAAAACGAATGTCCAGTTTAATTCTACTAGTCCTGCTTTAAGCATTCAGCTGCCTCCTTTCATTATTCTTATAGGAAATTATCGAGTTTTCCTATATTAAAGCAATCCAATAAGTGGGTTTGCAAATAATAATATCAAGGCTACAATTAGACCGTAGATACCAGTTGTCTCGGCAACAGCTGCTCCAAGAAGCATTGTTCTTACTATATCACCCTGTGCTTCAGGTTGTCTTCCAACTCCCTCTGCACCTTTACCTGCTGCGTATCCCTGTCCGATTCCAGGTCCTATACCTGCGATCATTGCCAAGCCAGCTCCTATTGCTGAACATGCTAGTATTAAAGCTCTTCCTGTGATTGGTTCCATTATTTTTTCCTCCTAAAATTCAAATTTAATAGATTTTATATTAAAGTAATTTTGTTAGTGGATTCGCAAACATGAGTACAAGTGCAACTATAAGTGCATATATACCAGTTGTTTGAGCCACTGCTTGACCTAAAAACATTGTTCTTACTACTGCTGATTGAAATTTAGGTCTTCTTCCAACAGCTTCTACACTTTTCCCTGCTGCATAGCCCTGTCCAATTCCCGGGCCTATTCCTGCTATCATGGAGAATCCTGCTCCTATGGCTGCAGCTGCAAGTATTATTCCTGCTCCTGATGCCGTTACAAGGGGATTACCATACAAGAGGATCAATGCAACTACTAGAGCAAGTATACCGGAGGTTTCCGCCACGGCCGCACCTAAAAGCATAACCATCGTAACCTGTTTGCTAGCTTTTGGATTGACACCAACAGCTTCGGCACCTTTGCCTGCTGCATAGCCCTGTCCAATACCAGGTCCAATGCCTGCAATCATTGCCAGTCCCGCTCCTATGCATGATGCTGAAAGGATAAGAACTTTCGGTTCAAAGGTTGCAAGCCAGTTTAAAAACATTTGAATAAAATTGACGTTTTCCAATATCGCCCCTCCTTCCTTTGTTTAATCCATTGCCATTGATACATTTACCATGGTCAACATAGTAAATATGAATGATTGTAGTACGCCTGCGAACAAATCAAAATAAATATGAAGCACTGCAGGAATACCTGTTTGAAAAATCGGTGGTGCTGCGGGTCCTAAAACTTTGACACTTAATGCTTCCAATGCACCGTATATCAAATTCATGATAATAAGTCCACCTACTATGTTTCCGAATAAACGAAACCCAAGTGAAATCGGCGTTGCCAGTTCTCCTATAATGTTAAGGGGTAGCATGGGCGCCAATGGTTCTGCGAATCCTTTCAAGTATTTTCCTATACCCTTCCTTCTTGCACCACAGATATGAATCATGGTGAAGGTAATCATTGCAAGTCCCATGGTTGTATTGACATCCGCTGTAGGAGGTCTAAAACCAATCAAGCCTGCTAAATTCGCTATAGCTAAAAATATCAAAATAGTTCCCATATATGGTGAAAAACTTTTCTTGTCTTCTCCCATTGTTTGCGCTGTCAAATTGTTTATGGCATCAATAAGCATTTCAAGAACAATTTGTCCTCTTCCAGGCACCTTTTTCAGGTTTCTGGTTGCCTTGATGGACAGTAAAACAACTACAGCCATTATCAGCCATGTTACCGTAACAGTTTCTGTAATTTTAAAAGTGCCTAAAACTTCAAGAAATTTAATTTTCACTCCCGAATCCCAGACAATATAAGGGCCAAATCCAGTATCCATCACTTTTCCTCCTTTCTTCTAAAAATTCTTTTATAATATTCCTTGTCATTAAATACGTTAGTGACAAGTATTATAAACTTAATAGACAATAGTCCTATGACTGTTGCCAGTGCGTTGATATAGTCTGCTTTAATAGAGACTATTAGCACCACGGCCATTATGCCAAACCTTATAAAATAACTTATGGATGCATAGGCCTGGGCGCCTCCAGGGTTCATCTTAACAGCTTTTTCAACTGTCCTTGCCAGTTGCATGAAATTCAGTATGCCTATGAGACCTCCAAAAATATAGCCGTAGGTCCATTTTAAAGGTTCATTCAAAAAAAGGAATGAAAATACTATTAAAACGCATAATACAATCAAGTTGATCTTTATTATCTTCACTTGCAGTTCTGCTGTTCCGTTCATAATTCACTCCAATAACTTTAATAACTAACATACTTCAATCACTTCTTCTTGTTGTCCTTCATTGCAATTTTGTACAAATTCATAAAGGCTGCTCCAGTTCCCAGAATGATACATATGAGAAGAAATTTATTCCCTGTACCAAGTTTATCGTCTAAAAAACGACCTACGAGAAGTCCTCCAAAGATGGGGACTATCATCATGATGCCTATTTGGGTTATAAGCGCCAGGTTTTGGAAAGTTTTCATTTTATTATTATCCATGCCGCCACCTCAAGAAAGCAGCTTTCGCTGCGTTATCGACAAAGTCGATATTCAAACCGCGAAGGAAAGTATCCTAATCCACATATCACAATAATTCACAGTGATATGTACATTTGACTTTCCTAGGCTAAAACTAAATAATCTGTGTATATTTTTATTAATCATCAATATTCAATTTTCACGCGGCCAAGAAACAGCTCCGCAGTGTTAACTGCATAAACAGTTATTAAGACGCGAAGGAAAGTTTCCTTAAAGCATAACACCAACACTTCACGGGGTTATGCATATTTTAACTTTCCAAATCTAGAACAAACGCCACATAAAAAAGTATATATCTTTTTTATTGGGAAATCAATACATTCATTGCTTCAAATACAACTAAATTTGACCATCGTTTTCCCGAATACATAATCTTCAAATTGATTTTAAAAAGCACGTATAATACTTTATACAATTCATTTTTCCTACAAAAAAAGAGCAACAAAACAAACGCATCTTACGCGTATTCGCTTAATTACTCCATACTATACAAAAACACAACTCTGTCCAACACAGCGATTTCTCACGTTAGTGTTCCACTCAATCTTTACTATACAATCAACATAATGAATATTAACATAATTAACAGTCCGTGTCAATGGAAATCGGGAATATTTTGTTAAAAATATAACAAACCAAAAGCGAACCCTTTTCAGAGTTCACTAATTGATATTATTTATTTAAAAGTATATCTCGTATTCTCTCAGCTGACTTTCCGTCACCGTAGGGATTTACCGCATTTGCCATTTTTTTGTAACTTTCTTCGTTCCTGACAAGGTCCGTTAACATTTCATAAACTGTCTCTTCTTCAACTCCTGCAAGTTTTGCAGTTCCTGCCGTTATTCCCTCAGGTCTTTCTGTTTCTCTTCTTACGACGAGAACCGGCTTTCCAAGAGACGGGGCTTCTTCCTGTATTCCACCGGAATCAGTAACTACTATATGACATTTCCCTATCAGATTTGCAAAAGGAAGATAATCAACAGGCTCAATCAGATGAACCTTGTCATTTTCACCAAAAACTTCCCTGGCGATTTCCCTTACTTTGGGATTAAGATGTACCGGATAAATAACCTCTACGTCTTCATTTTCCTCTACTACCCTTTTTACCGCAGTAAAGATGTTTCTCATTGGCTGACCCAGGTTTTCCCTTCTATGGGAAGTAAGAAGTACAACCTTATTGTTTTCATAATCTATTTCGTTGAGGAGGTCGTCCTCAAATACATATTTGTCGTCAACAACCTGAAACAATGCATCTATTACCGTATTTCCAGTAATGAATATCTTATCCTCGGGATAGTCTTCCTTTAAAAGATTATCCCTCGAATTTTCAGTTGGAGCAAAATGGTATTCGGTGACCACTCCAGTCATCTTCCTGTTAGCTTCCTCAGGATACGGTGAATGGATGTTTCCACTTCTAAGACCAGCCTCTACATGGCCCACTTTCACACCATTGTAAAAACCTGTAAGGGCTCCAGCAAAAACAGTAGTAGTATCACCCTGTACCAAAAGTACGTCAGGGCCAAACTCCTTGATGACCTTCTCTATACCCTTCATTGCCCTTTCGGTAATCTGCGAAAGAGACTGGCCGTGCTCAAAAATATCCAAATCATAATCAGGCTCTATATCAAAAATCTTTAAAACTTGATCAAGCATTTCCCTGTGCTGCGCCGTAACACAAACCCTGTGGTCTATTTCAA
>NZ_CEZJXU010000024.1:0-11661 GCF_983023055.1 Dethiosulfatibacter sp.
CATATGATTGACGCTTTACAATTACCTTTGATTCTCCATCCTTTAGCATTATGGTTGGAGGTATAGGATTTTTGTTGTAGTTGCTTGCCAGTGAGTAACAGTAGGCTGTACTGAAAACAGCAAAAATGTCTCCTCTTTCAAGTTTTGGTCCTTCAAAGTCCTTAATGATTACATCTCCTGATTCGCAGCATTTGCCGCAAATAGTTACCTTTTCTTCAGCCTTTTCATTCATCTTGTTTGCAACTGCACCTTCATATTTTGATGCATACATGGCAGGTCGTAAATTATCCGACATACCGCCATCTACAGATACATATTTTCTGATATTCGGTATTTCTTTGACTGCCCCTATAGTATAAAGCATTGCACTTCCACCCATCATACTTCTTCCAGGCTCTGTAACAATCGCTGGTCTTTTGATTCCAAGTTCCTGAGAAAACGCTTCCACCCTCTCCATAACTGGATCAAGGAAGTAGTTAAAAGGCTTGAGCTCGTCTTCTTCAGTATATTTGATACCGAAACCTCCTCCTATGTTAAGTTCCTCCATTACATAACCGAATCTTTCCTTTGTTTCCTTGAGAAGATTAAGTGATGTTTCAATAGCCTGTAGGTGCGATGCATTATCCAACAACTGTGATCCAACATGAAAATGCAATCCCTTAAAATTAAGGTGGTCGGATTTTATGCCTTTTTCAATCGCAGGATATATTATTTCTTCATTCAAGGCTATTCCAAATTTGGAGTCCTTCTGACCAGTATCTATATGTGCATGGGTATTACTTTTTGTTCCAGGTGTTATTCTATATAGGACATTCATCTTCTTGTTCTTTTCCTTGCATATTTCTTCAAGTACTTCGAGTTCATCAGTATTGTCCACTATTATTCTTCCAACATTATTGTCAACTGCCATTTCAAGTTCTTTTACAGACTTGTTGTTTCCGTTGAATTCTATTCTTTCCGCAGGAAATCCAGCTTTAAGACAGGTATATAGCTCTCCACCCGTTACAACATCAACACAGAAACCTTCCTCATCCATTATCTGAAAAATCGCAACTGATGAAAATACCTTAGCGGCATAAGCCACTCTGGTATTTTCATATTTATTTAGAAAGTCATTTCTGAGTTCTCCGCATCTATTCCTCAGTTCGGTTTCAGAAATAAGATACATTGGTGTTTCATATTTTTTAACAAGATCTAAAGAACTGCATCCATCTATATACAGAGTTCCATCGATATTATCATACATAAGACAATCCTTCTACTTTAATTTTTGCTTCTCTTTCTCTGATTATTTCATCATACATTTGAATTTCGTGAGCTGAAAGCAAAGGCTCCTTAACGGATTCAATAATTTCAATAACTCTTTCATCTATAACCTTATCAATTGGCTTGCTTCCATCCATTCTCCAAGACTGATACTGTTTTCTATTTGCATGCTTAGGCATATAAAGTTCTTTTCTAAAATTTTGGAATGTGTGAGTCTTTGAAACAAATTCTCCACCATGTCCAACTTCATGAATTAAATCAAGTGCCAATGTATCACTGTTTATTTCAACAGACCTCATGAATCTCTTGATATATCCGTTTACCTCGTCATCCAACATTATCATCGAAAGACTTCCTATTAGTCCTGCTCCAAGATATCCATTGTCGTGAGTAAGGTTTGTTCCACCAAGAGCAGCTGTAAAGTTTGTAAATGCAGCTTCCATTCCAGCCTGAGCATCCAATACATTTGAATCCGAACATCCGCCTGTACCATATGTTGGAATATCATAAAATCTTCCAAGCTGTCCAACTATTGCATGAGCCATAATGAATTCTGGAGATGCATAGGAAGAAACTGTAGTCATCATATCCATTATTGACATTACTATGCCAAGAATGAAAGGAGATCCTTTTCTCTTAAGTTGATGGATAACAAGTCCTCCAAGTCCTTCGGCATTTCCAAGAGCCAAACAACCGGCCAAAGTCACAGGTCCAGTTGCACCAGCGATTATTCCAGAAGCCCATGTTGAAGGTATTCCATATTCCGCACACATCATAAGCTTCTGCACTGCTTCTTCACTATAAACAAGTGGAGAAATAGGTTCATTGTATACGCCAAATGTAGGATTTCTTCTCAGTTCCTCATATCCTCCTGCAGATACTGCAGACATGTCTATCAAAGCTTTCAAAGAGTCAGCATCTACCGCAGTTGTCCAGTTTGGCTTATCACAGTGCATTCTTACAGATTTAAGATGGTACAGGTCAACCATTCTCTGGTCAACATCTGAAGCCAATCCAAGGGATGCTATAAAATCTATGTTGTCGCAGGATTGAGTAACCTTTCCTACATTGATTACATCATTAAGGACTGTTTCTCTTATTTTTCCAGTATATGGATCTGTAAAGCTTGGAAGATCTGTTCCAAGTCCATAATATACATTATTTCTATATAAATTAAGCTGCTTCTTTTCGTCAAGTCCTGTTATTGTAACTCTTGAAGGAGCACTCTTTATAGCATCTTCCACCATGTGGGCAGGTATCTTTGCAACGTTTTCCTCGACAAATGCACCTGCATCCTTTAAAAGTTTCAAAGCTTCTGCATCATGTACAACCACACCTGTATTTTCAAGAATCTTCAAAGATGCTAGATGCAATTCATGTAATTGTTCCTCTGACCATAATTCGAAATTGGGTCCACTGTTTACTTTCTGATTTGTTAACATATTATTCCTCCGTTATTGAACTATATTATTTGCAACTTCTACAGCTACCTGTGCATCAGGTGAATATTTTGCTCCAATACCTTCAGCATATTCAACTGTCAAAGGCGCTCCACCTACCATGACTCCAATCTTGTCATATAGACCGGCTTCCTTTAATGCATCAACTGTGATTTTCATTTGCATCATTGTAGTTGTTAGCATTGCCGACATACCCACTATGCATGCGTTTGTTTCCTTTACCTTTGAAACAAATTCCTCAGGCTTAACATCATAACCAAGATCAATAACATCAAATCCTGCACCTTCAAACATCATTGCAACAATTCTTTTTCCAATGTCGTGGAGGTCTCCCTTTACAGTACCAAGTACAACAGTTCCCTTGCCTTTAGCATCCTCTCCAGCAAGTAAAGGTTTAATTATATTGAGACCTTCTGTCATTGCCTTTGCTGCCATAAGAACCTCGGGTACAAACATCTCACTTCTTTTGAATCTCTCACCAACAACTGCCATTCCAATTAACAATCCATCATCCAAAATCTGCTTAGGTTTTACTCCATCAGCCAATGCCTTGTTTGTCAACTGGCCTACGCTTGCAATATCCAAAGATATGATTGCTTCTTTAATTTCATTACCAAATAAACTCATTAATATCCTCCTATACATCTAAAGTGTATTTCATTACAGCTTAGGAAAGTAAACATGCATAATCCCTTTAAGCTTTGGTATTATACTTTTAAGGAAACTTTCCTTCGCGACTTAATAAATGCTTATGCATTTAACGCAACGTTGCTGCTTTCTTGACATCAGTATAAATTACATTAGGCGATTTGTCAAACGCCTAATCGCTATATAATTAAAAACCACATTATATATGTGGTTTCTGTTTTTGACTTATTTAATTATTTATTTATCAGTCTGCAAAGTATTTTATTAAGTCCTTAATGGTTTTTTCGATTTTTTCCTTTTTAGCAGAATAGTAGACGTAATTTTTAATTTTTTGATTTTTTACAAGTCCAGCGTTTTTCAGTAGCTTAAGATGCTGTGATATGGTTGCCGGCGCAAATCCAAAAGCCTCTGCTAGCTCCTTAGTTGTCCTCGACTCCCTCGTCAAAGCCTTAAGAATAAGTATTCTTGTTTCATCACTTATGGCTTTTATATTTTCCATTAATTCTCTGGGTATTTTTTTTACATCCTGTTCCGCTATATTCATATATACAGTAACATTGTTGGCATGGGTATTCAGCATCAGATGAGGAGCAGTGAACAAGGATGGAAGAATATAAATATTGTCAACAAGATCAATGTTCATTCGATATGCTTTGTTTTTTAACATTATAAGCGTATAGTCTTCAAGTACAAAAACCTTGTTCAGCTTAAGAATATATTCGCCGGGGTCGCTGTCCATCAGTATATTCTTTTCCTTATCAATCTTCTTACCATGGGCCTTTGAAATGCCTTCCCATTCATTGGAGAAACAATCATTCCAGTATCTTCTGAATATGTCACTTATTTCGTTTCTTACATAACTGATATTTTCCAAAAAGTGCACCAGATCTCCCATGTCTATATAAAGGGTCATGTCCTTTATTTTACCATTTCTAATGCTGGAGGGGTTTTTCAACCACCCTAAAGCTCTCTCTACCGTCAATACATATGTTTCGCCAAGAAAATATAATACGAACTCTTCGTCACTCATATCTTCAATATGAAGCAATATGGCTTCCACATCATCAGTATCATTGCAATCATGACAAGCCACCTCTACAACATCCATTATATATGACCACTGATTATACTTGTCTCCCACAAACTTTATCTTTTCATAAAGATCATCATCCAATAATTCAGCTACCCTTCCTGCCCATTCAATACGTTTCACATGATGTTCAGGTTCAGAAAGAACGTGTAGGCTTGCAACCATCTCAATGGCAGGATTTGATATATATTTTATCTTTTTCCTAAGATTGTTTTTACTGTTTACTATTGCCATGTATATCCCCTATGGTTTCATTTCATTATCGTTTTATCAACACTATGTTTTATCACAATTGAAAACAACGCAATTATATATCATTCATGATATCATGTCAAACTACGCAGGGCAACAAAAAACCCCCATCCTTACTGATATTCCAGCAAAGATGCAGGTTATTCCACCTCCAGTGCACGGTCAACAAAAAATTTAGCCTCTTAAATTAATTACCGTACTATTTATTCATTACACAAACATAACACATTTATAAACAGACGAAATAGCCTCCGTCAGATTATTCAAACTTCATTGCCTTGGCTATTTTTAGTTCTTCGACAACTGCAGGTATAATCTTATTCAAATCTCCTACTATTCCAAGATCTGCAACATCAAATATCGGAGCTGTTTCATCCTTGTTTACTGCTACTATGAATTCAGACTCTTCCATTCCCGCAAGGTGCTGGATTGCTCCTGATATTCCACAAGCAAAATACAAGTCCGGTCTAACTGTTTTTCCAGTCTGTCCAACCTGAACCTCTTTAGGCATAACACCTGTATCAACTGTAGCTCTTGAAGAAGAAACAATTCCACCAAGCTCATCCGCTAGTCTTACTAGCTTGTCGAAGTTTTCAGTATTACCAACGCCTCTTCCACCTGACACAAGAATATTCGCATCCTGTATATCCATTTTTTCAGATACTTCATTTACAACTTCAAGAATTTCATAAGTCATGTCTTCAGCCTTTATTTCAACTGCAAATCTTTCTATTTCAACATTCTTATCCAGGTCTGTCTTTGCTTTTTTCATTACGCCCGATCTTACAGTTGCCATTTGAGGCCTATGATCCGGACATATTATTGTAGCCATGATGTTTCCACCAAAGGCAGGCCTTGTCATCATAAGGTCGTTGTTTTCCTCGTTGATTTCAAGTGATGTACAATCTGCTGTAAGTCCCGTATGGATTCTTCCTGCAAGTCTTGGCGCTATGTCCCTTCCAATTGCAGTAGCTCCAAAAAGAAATATTTCCGGTTTTTTTACATTGATTACTTCCGCCAAAACCTTTGTATATGGCTCAGTCATATAAAGTTCAAGGTCCTTGCCTTCAGTATAAACTATATTGTCAGCTCCGCAGTGGGCTAATTTATCAACACCCTTTACATCATTACCTATAACAACTGCCGTTACTTCCTGCTTCAGTTCAGCAGCAAGCTCCTGTGCCTTTCCAAGAAGTTCCAGCGATACATTTTGTATATCTCCGTTTTTCTGTTCTATATAAACAAATACTCCATTGCATTCTTCTCTTTTCACAATATTTCCTCCTGTTATATTATAAATTTCTCTTTCAGTTTCTCAACAATTACCTTTGCCGCTTCTCTCTCGTCAAGATTGTCATATTTTACACCTGAAGATTTTACACCTTTTGTAAATGACTTCTTAACCTTTGTAGGAGAACCCTTAAGTCCTATCTCTTCAGCTTCAACGTCAAGATCTGCAAAAGTCATCTTTTTGATTTCCTTTTCCCTGAAAGAATCAAATACCATTCCAACACTCATGTATCGTGGCTGATTCATTTCAGCAAGTGCTGTAATCAGACAAGGTGTCTGAATTCTGATTTTGTGGTATCCATCTTCAAACATTCTTTTAAGAATCAAACTGTCTCCATCCTTTTTCATGTCGTCAACATAGCTTACATGTGGAATCTTAAGATGCTCCGCCATTTCAGGTCCAACCTGCGCTGTATCTCCGTCTATCGCCTGTCTTCCCGCAACTATAAGGTCATAGTCCATCTTCTCTATTGCCTTTGCAAGAGTAAGAGATGTAGCCCATGTATCTGCGCCCGCAAACACTCTGTCTGTAAGCAGAACAGCCTCATCAGCTCCCATGGCCAAAGCTTCTCTAAGGGCTCCTTCAGCCTGTGGAGGTCCCATTGTTAACACAGTTATATGTGCGCCGTGCTTGTCTTTAAGTTCCAGCGCAGCTTCAAGACCGCTTTTATCGTCAGGATTGATAATACTTGGTACTCCGTCTCTTATAAGCGTTCCTGTTTCCGGGTTAAGCTTCACTTCATTTGTATCGGGAACTTGTTTTATACATACAATTATTTTCATTTCCATTTCCTCCTATAGCATGCTTGCAGCAATTACCATTTTCTGCACTTCTGATGTTCCTTCATATATTTCAGTTATTTTCGCATCTCTCATCATTCTTTCAACTGGGTATTCCCTGGTATATCCATATCCACCATGAAGCTGTACAGCTTTGGTTGTTACCCACATTGCTGTTTCTGCAGCGTAAAGTTTAGCCATTGCAGCTTCCTTGCTGTAAGGAATTCCATTATCCTTGTTACATGCAGCTCTATATACAAGCATTCTTGATGCATCAGTTCTTGTCTGCATATCAGCAAGTTCAAACTGGGTATTCTGAAACTTAGAAAGAGATCTTCCAAATTGCTTTCTTTCCTTTACATATTTAACTGTTTCATCTATTGCTCCCTGAGCAAGACCAAGAGCCTGAGCGGCAATACCTATTCTTCCACCATCTAGAGTCTTCATGGCTATTCCAAAGCCTTTTCCTACTTTTCCCAATAGGTTTTCCTTAGGTACTTTTACATTTTCAAATATTAGCTCGCAAGTTGCAGATCCTCTGATTCCCATCTTAAGCTCTTTCTTTCCTATTGAAAATCCTTCAAAATCCTTCTCAACTATAAATGCACTTATTCCTCTTGTTCCCTTTGACTTGTCAGTCATTGCAAAGACTATAAAAACTTCTGCACAAGATGCATTTGTAATGAAAATCTTAGATCCATTAAGAATATAGTGATCTCCATCAAGTATAGCCTTTGTCTGTTGACCCGAAGCATCAGTACCTGCATTTGGCTCAGTAAGTCCGAAGGCTCCAAGCTTTTCTCCTTTTGCCAATGGAATCAAATACTTTTCTTTTTGTTCCTTTGTTCCAAATTCATATATAGGCGCACAGCAAAGTGAATTATGAGCTGAAAGTATAACCCCTGTAGTTCCACATGCCTTGGAAAGCTCTTCAACCAGCATTATATATGCAAGATTGTCCCCGCCTTGTCCTCCAAGTTCCTTAGGGAAAGGAATGCCAAGCATACCATACTGCTTCATCTTCTCCACCGTCTCAGCAGGGAATCTTTCCTCTTCATCAATTTCGGCTGCCAAAGGTTTTACTTCATTCTCAGTAAATTCTTTATACAGCTGTTTAAGCAACTCATGCTCTTTCTTCATGTTAAAATCCATTTCATACCTCCATTAATTTTAGATAATATTTTAACAAACCTTTTCTAATCATAGGCTTCCAAAAACACAGAAGCCTTTTGTCTGTCATTTTGTATGAACATAGTTAAATGCACTATCCTGTCTTCATTGGGTTCATACTCTAAAGCCTTCATTTTACTCGATAAAGACTTGTGATATTTTTCTTCTCAAATAACTATTTGCATAAACCATGCCAAGTTTTCTCTATTATTTTCTCCAATAAAAATCCAGTGATATCAGTAACTGCAGTTAATCATCAAAAAATCACACTACAGACTAAGTGTTTTTCGTGAATATTTTAACATATAAATATGTTTTTTGTCTGGTTTCCAAGACAATCTTCTAATAAGCATGTATGTTAACCCAGACACTCTTTTATTTCGACCATTAAATTGTATTGTTTTCCAGACAACAAAAGGAGATTCCAGCAGAATCCCCTTTCACGAATCAATCTTTCTATTAATTTAGTTATGCTACATTTTTACTATTTATATACGAAAAATCCTTCGCCAGTCTTTCTTCCAAGTTTGTTTCCTCTTACCATTTTTCTCAATAATGGATGTGGTCTATATTTTGGATCTCCATATTCATTGTTTAGTATTTCCATAATGAAAAGACAAACATCAAGTCCTATTAAATCTCCAAGTGCCAATGGTCCTATTGGATGATTTGCTCCAAGCTTCATAGCATTATCAATATCCTCAGCACTTGCAATACCATCCGCCAAAATACCTACAGCTTCATTTATCATAGGCACTAGAATCCTGTTTACTACAAATCCCGGTGCTTCTTCAACTGCTACGCCTTCTTTTTTCAAAGACTGTGTCAATCCCTTTACTGTATTGAAAGTTTCTTCAGAAGTTGAAAGTCCCTTTATTATTTCTACTAGCTTCATTACTGGAGCCGGATTAAAGAAATGCATTCCTATCACTTTATCTGGTCTCTTTGTAGCTATTGCTATCTCCGTAATGGATAAAGATGATGTATTGGTTGCAAGAATTGTTTTCTCATCGCATATTTTATCCAGTTCAGAAAATATTTCTTTTTTAATCTTCATGTTTTCCACAGCAGCTTCAACTATCAGGTCACAATCCGAAGCTTCATTTAAACTTACTGTGGTTTTGATTCTGCCTAAAATCCCCGTCTTGTCATCTTCAGAAATTTTTTCTTTTTTTACCAATCTACTTAAATTCTTTTCTATAAAAGAATATCCTTTTTCCACATATTCTTCCTTAATATCTCTTAAAATAACATCGTGTCCATTCTGTGCAAAAACCTGGGCTATGCCAGAACCCATAGTTCCAGCCCCTAAAATACATATTTTCATAATAATCCTCCATTATTTTTTATTTATATGGTTAATCCCATTTCTTTCATATCCTATCAATCATTTCTATATTATATATAGCAATTATTGTGCCAATTTTTTCATACAAACTTATTTCCGTTGATATTCTAACGTTTTTTGTTGAATATATACTTTCTATTCTTTACCACAAGCTAATCCAGACAAATTTTATGATATTGAAACTTCAAAATAAAGGGTTTCTGTACCTATAACCTAACACTTCTTTTATTTTATCGATTTATTGTCTTGTTTACTATACATGACAAATCCACTATATACATTTATGTATTGTTCGCCATACAGTTTTGTTGTATTCCCCATTTTACATAGGAATTATTCATCAATATGTATTGTTTTATCGACTATTGTTATCTTGTACTTGTCAAGCTTCTCATAAAATGCAGCCCTGCTCACGCCAAGGAGTCTAGCAGCTTTTGACCTGTTGAAATTCACAACTTCAAGGCATTGAATAATTGCCTTCTTCTCAGTTTCACGCACTATATCTCTCAGAGGTTTAACATCCTCAATGTCATAAACTCCCGAAACATCAACTGGAAGGTGCTTAGGTTTGATTATACTGTCCGTATCCAAAATATTTATAGCTCTTTCAATAATGTTTTCAAGCTCTCTTACATTGCCTGGCCATGAATATTTCTTTAATTTTGCAATTGCAGACTCACTTATGGAGTCGACCTTTTTAAAATATCTTACCCTGTATTTTTTGAGAAACTCCCTGCACAATTGGTCCAAATCATCAATCCTTTCTTTCAAAGAAGGAATTTCAATAGTCACAACATTAATTCTATAGTAAAGGTCAAGTCTGAATTGCTTTTCTTCTATGAGCTGCTCTATATTTCTATTTGTTGCAGCTATTATTCTAACATCTATTTTTATGGTCTTGTTGGACCCTATCCTCTCTACTTCCCTTTCCTGAATAACCCTAAGAAGCTTCGCCTGCATATGCATGGGCATGTCTCCAATTTCATCAAGAAAAATCGTACCCTGATCTGCAACTTCAAACTTACCTATCCTTCCCCCTTTTTTCGCACCTGTAAACGCTCCCTGCTCGTAGCCGAATAATTCTGATTCAATCAATTCATCAGGAATTGCGGCACAGTTCACCTTTATAAAAGGTTTGTTTCTCCTAGCACTTGAATTATGTATGGAATGAGCAAAAAGTTCTTTCCCTGTTCCGCTTTCTCCCAGTATAAGTACATTGGAATTTGTGTAGGCAGCTTTCTTCGCTAGATTTATCACCTGCTTCATTTCGTTGCTTTTCCCAACAATGTCACTGAAATTATATTTAGCCTTGTTAATCTTTGATATTTCATCCTTGTAATTTTCAAGCTGCTGTTCAATTTTTCCTATCTTCCTGTAAAGCTTATCAAATTCATCGATATTCTTGAACATAATCCTACCTACAACACTTGTTACCTTGCCGTTTTTAAAGACAGGAATCCTTGATGCAACTATATAATTATCCTTTATCTTCTGAAGATCCGCCACTTCTGGAATTCCTGTCTCAGCAACCTTGTGAAGCCTTGTATTTTCAACTATTTCAGTTACATGTCTTCCCACGACCTTTTCATTTTCAACTCCAAGAAAACTTTTGTATGCATCCGATATCATTGTGATATATCCATTGGAATCAATTACAATGAGTCCTTCATACGCTGTCTCCAAAATAGATTTAAGAGCTTCCTTTTCAGTTTTTTCTACAGCAAGCTCATCATTTATTTTATTATATGTCGTAATGTCTCTTAACGAACAAATCGCGCCTGTAATTCTATTGTTATGCTCTATGAAATTCCTGCTGAAAACCAGGGTTTTTCCATTGAAGTCAACACTTTTACTAAATTCACCTTCTGAATCAAAAATATCTTTGGTAAAGTTCATATCATGAAGCAAATTATTTATTTCAACATCCTCTGCACTACTTCCCGCAATACAAAGCAGCTCCATTGCATAGCTGTTTATAAACACGATTTGTCCCTGCCTGTTTATTGATAAAATGGCAGTATCAACACTATCAAGAATCCCTTTGAAATTGGCATAGGTATATGCAAGCTTTTCAAAATATCTCTTCATTACATGTCTTTTTTCCAATATGCTTATAAATTTCCCCTGGTCGTCAACAATAAAAAACATATCGCTGGGCTTATTGAAAATCATATTAATTTCTTCAAATTCCTTTACGATTTCATTGTCACCAATTGGTTTCATTATGTCTCTTACTCTTACATCTTCAATATTTTCACTATTCAAATCTCTGGAATTTCTGTTAAAAGTGCCAACGGGATACTCCATATCATTGAGCACAGGATAATATATAAGGTTTAGTTTTTGAACTTTCTTAA
>NZ_CEZJXU010000025.1:0-3306 GCF_983023055.1 Dethiosulfatibacter sp.
ATAGGGCGATGGAGTTCGCCGGGCAATGAAAATGCCTAACCGCCAAGTGCTAATGACTCCTGTTGACTATTTTGTCGACAGGATTTTTTGTTGTTTTGACCTTGGTGAATTACAACTTATATGTTCATTAAATACTAAATAAGGAGATGCATGATAAGCTGCGTGAGCAGGAACAAATTCATATCATGCGAAAATAAAATGGCTACAAGTTTGGGAATAATAATCGTACTTGGTTTGGTTGCAAACCTCATATTTACAAAGTTTAACCTGCCGGGACTTCTTGGAATGCTCCTTTTGGGAATAGCAATAGGCCCCTATGCAATAGACATCATAGACCCTGATCTTTTGGAGGTATCATCAGACTTCAGGCTTATAGCTCTCATAATAATACTTCTAAGAGCAGGCCTTGGAATAAGCAGGGAAAACCTCAACAAGGTTGGAAAGACCGCCATCAAGATGAGCTGCATACCCGGGCTTATGGAAGGCTTCACCATAGCATTCATAGCGCAATATATTCTTGGCTTTTCCTTCATAGAAGGTGGAATACTTGGCTTTATAATTGCAGCTGTTTCACCTGCTGTAGTAGTTCCATCAATGCTCTACTTCACTGACAGAGGTATCGGAACAAAAAAAGGAATCCCCACCCTTATAATCGCCAGTGCCTCAATCGACGATGTATTTGCAATAACAATATTCACAACCTTCCTGGGTCTTTACAGCGGGAGCCATGTGAACATTGGAGTACAAATACTTACAATACCTTTATCAATACTTCTAGGAATAGTAATGGGACTAGTCATCGGACTCATCCTTGTAAAGGTCTTTACAGCCTATCATATAAGGGATACAAAGAAGGTTCTTGTAATCCTTGGATGCGCAATCCTCCTTACAGCAATTGAAGAGCTTCTAAAAAGCAAAATACAAGTGGCAGCTCTACTGGGTGTAATGGTCATAGGATTCATAATACTTGAAAAGATACCCGAAACTGCCAAAAGGCTTTCCGCAAAGTTCAACAAGATATGGATACTTGCAGAAATACTCCTTTTCGTACTTGTAGGGGCTCAAGTAAATATAAGCGTAGCCTTCGACTCAGGACTAAAAGGACTTGCAATAATTGCACTGGGACTAATAGCAAGAAGTATAGGAGTTGTACTTTCAACTCTCGGTACAAATCTCAACTTCAAGGAGAGGCTATTCTGTGTAGTTTCCTATACTCCAAAGGCCACAGTTCAGGCTGCGATAGGTGCAATACCCCTTGCAATGGGCGTGAGGTCGGGAGAGCTTATATTGGCAATCGCAGTTCTTTCAATAATAACCACTGCCCCTCTTGGTGCCATAGGCATACGGGCTACATCAAAAGGTCTCGAGGTTGAAGGTATAGACGAACCATCAAAGAATAACCTATAGCGTTAAAACAATAAAAAAATGCCTTCACTTTCGAAGGCATTTTTCATTCTAATTATTCAGTTTAAGCTCTAACTTCTTTATCATCACTCTCATAGTATTTACTATCACCTTGTTCAAGTGCTTCATAGAAGCTTTCTATTTCTTTTGGATCTTGTTTTGTAACAAGACTTACTGCAACCATGAGAACTGTAGATGCAAGCATTCCTATTGCTCCATACCATGTATATCCAATACCCCATACAAAGTATGTCATAAGAACAACTATTGTACCTACTATGGCTGAAACAAGAGCTGCCTGTTTTGTTGCTCTTTTCCAATACAATCCAAATACAAGTATTGGGAATAGAGGCATAACTATTGCTATTGCAAACATTATCATTGTAAATATAAGCTGAGGAGGATTAATAGCAATCAATGTGGCGGCAATTCCTATTACAGCTATTACACATCTGGTTACCATTAACTGTTTCTCCGGAGCTACTTTTATTTTGAATGTATTCTTTATAATATCTTCAGATACTATTGATGATGCAACGCTCAGGAACGCATTTGCAGTCGAAAGACCTACTGCAGTTGCTCCCACAAAGAAACCAACCATAAGTACTACTGCAAGATCTGGACTATATGAAAGTACAAAATTATTGATCATATACGGTATAATCAGTTCAGTCTCTCCTGTCGCAAGTCCTGGTGCCAATGCAACACCAACTAGTCCAATAAGCATTGTTCCAGTCCATACAAAAGCCTGAAGTGCAGGTGTCACGTATGAAAGTGTTCTTTGAGTCTTAAGATTGTCTCCAAAGTATCCTGATCTTACAAATACATGGGGAAGCATTATTGTCCATCCTATGGCACAGGCAAAAGGATAGCCGAATCTTCCACTATACGGCACCCATCCATCAGGTCCTGGATATGAGAAGAATGCAGGTGTATTAATTTTAATAGTTGCTACTGCAGCTGAAAGAGATCCTCCAAATCCAACTACCAGACAAGCTATAACTATAGCCCACAGTCCTCCGATGAAAAGAAGTCCCTGTATTGTGTCCGCTGTAGCTGCAGATTTTACTCCACCGATAGTTACGAAGACAGTCATTATTATACCAACGGCTACAACAACCATTGAATAGCTCATTTCTCCACCGGTTGCAATATTTGCAGCCTTTGCTATAGCAACTAGAACCGATGCGATATAAGGGAATGATGCTGCCAAGAATACAATTCCAAGAACAGTTCTTAGAGCAGAACTTTTATATCTTTCATAGTAGAAGTCCGCTGGGGTTACAAAATTTTTCATTTTATTAATTACCCATACCTTGTTCATGGTAAAGTGACAGATGATAGGGAAAAGCGCTATATAACTCAATTCTGAAAGCCAATATCCAATACCCCCTCTATAATAAGCTCCTGGACCTGCGAAAAACACCCAGGTACTCATAAGAGAAGCTATATAAGTCATAACCAAAATAGGCCACGCTACACTTGCCGTAAGAAGATTTTTAGAGCCAGATTCTTTTTTTTCTTTATTTGTTACATACATTGCAATCCCAATCAAAAAGCACATATACATTGCAAATGAAATCCAAATCGTTGATGATTTTAACATTTATATCCTCCAGAAATATTATTTTTTTAATTTATATATTTTATATACTTTAATAAGACCTACATAAACAGCTATCCAGAGAGGTACTATAGTAAGTCCCGCGTGAATAAACATTGCCTTTGAATCACCATAGGCTGGTACATATGGCAGATTGTATAGAAGGTAAAATACAGTTACAGCCAACAACCAGATTTTTTCTGTTTTTGTTATTTTCATGAAATATCCTCCGTTTATAAGAATAATTTTATCCTTATTATTTTATTTATTTGGGCATTTAGAAAATATCTTTCAAAACC
>NZ_CEZJXU010000025.1:3316-9866 GCF_983023055.1 Dethiosulfatibacter sp.
ACTGAATCATTACATATTTTGCTATGAAAACGTTTTACAATCATATTGAATTTATTTTATAAATGCATTATGCAAAATTAAAAGGAAGCGCTAACTGTTCTGCAATGCACTTCCCTTTATTGTTTGTTTTTTATAATTCTATTGTTCCTTTACTAAAGCTTTATGAGCCTTTTTAAGAACTTCTTTCACTGCAGCTGATTTTTCAGGATCAAGTGAATAAGTTGCAGGGTTTTTAATTAATTTGTGATATTTTTCTACTGCAGATTCCTGAAGAGTCTTGCTTCCATTTTCTTCCCACTTTGAAAGTCCGCCTCTGTTGAACATATCAGGTCGGTGAGACTCTTCAAAATGTTTCATAGTATGATTACTCATTATGAACCCAGGATTTGTATCTACTCCATCCATGATTTCATTCCAACCCAAATAATCATCATTGATTTCGAGGCCAGCTCTAAGTCTTTGAGCAATACCAAATATTTCATTATCAATAATAAGCTGTATCGGGCTTATTGTTTTTGCAGTTTCAAGCTGTCCAGCTCCACCAAGTACAGAAGCATCAGACATTGCCATTGAATGAATAAGTGACGTTCTTTCAATCATATTCTGCTCATCGATACAAAGGCTGTCTGTTCCTGTACCATAGGAATGAGCCCTTATATTGTATCCCTGCTCGAAAAGCTGCATACAAACAAGTCTTGCCATAGTAATCTCAGTATTTGACTGAAGCGTATAGGTAGTCATCATATCCATTGAGAACAAAAGTGTAGTGGCAATTACAGGTAATCCAGGTGATAAAAGCTGAAGCATAACAATCATTGCAAATACTTCTGATGCAGCCATAAATGCTGTACCTTGAGCTGTTACAGGCGTATTTGCTCCTGCAGTTGGCAATGAACAAGGCTGAACTGGAAGACCTGCCTTCGCACATCTGTAAAGTATCTCAGCATCCATGCGCTTATAGTTCAAGCATGAAACCGAACATGCAATGAAACTTACTATAGGTCTTTCTCTTAACTTATCTAGTCCACCTACAGACGCTGCTGCCATATCAATAAGATATTTAACATTTTCACCTTCATAAGGTTGTAACCATATATGTTTTTCAGCAAGATTTAATGCTCTTTCAAGAGTATATACATCTACTGCATCTCCGGGAACTTCCTCTCCTGAAGTCGATGGAAGAGTAAAATAGTCAACATTTTCCATTTGGTTTGCTATATGGTACCACTCATTAACCTCTGATATCTTTGTAAAGTGAGTTTCTCCATCTACAGTCATGTAGTTTGGTGCACCCGTGTTTGTTCTTACATAAAATTTTCCTTCTGGATGAGGGAATTTAAGGTCCCTTTTTCCTGATGGTGAATAAAGTGTAAACTCCTTTGGAACTGAAGCAACAGCCTTGTCAATAAGCTCTTTTGTAAACTTAAGCTGTTTCGTTTCCATATCGACAATACAGCCAAGCTCAGAAAGTTCCGTAAGCATTTCATCATGGTCAAGATGAATTCCTCTTTTAATCAAAAGCTCTTCCATCCTGCTCTTCATGTGGTTAAGCTCATCTTTAGTCATTACATCATATTTAATTCTACTTTTCATAACTACCTCCTGTATTTATATATGATTTACTTATTTACTACGTAATTCTTAGCCCATCTTGCAGCATCTGCAGCATCTGCCGTGAAAGCGTCCGCACCTATCTTATCAGCCCATGCCTGTGTTACAGGAGCTCCGCCTACCATTATCTTGATTTTATCTCTAAGACCTTTTTCTTCAATAGCCTTGATTATTCTTCCCTGCTCGTTCATTGTAGTAGTAAGAAGAGCAGAAAGACCTATTACATCAGGCTCATACTTTTCGATTGCTTCTATATACTTATCTGCTCCAATATCACTTCCAAGATCTATTACTTCTAGTCCGGAACTCTTCATCATAAGTGCTACAAGATTCTTGCCTATATCATGCAGATCTCCCTTTACTGTTCCAATAACAGCTGTTCCAATAGGCTTAGCACCACTAGCTGTGAGCAGCGGCTGGATAACCTCAACACTGATATTCATTGCCTTTGCTGACATTAGAACATTTGGTACAAATATCTCGAATTTTGCGAATCTTTCACCAATTTCATTGATCCCTGGCATAAGTCCCTCATCCAATATTGTAACTGCACCTATACCCTGTTCTACTGCAAGCTCTACCTTTGCTTTTGTTCCTTCTATATTTCCTTCTATAACTAATTCTGAAATCTCATTAAGTATTGACATTCAACTTCCTCCTAAATATATTAATAATTTTATAATAAAAGAATTTAAATCATTAACAAACCTTTAATAACTACATATACTTGTGTGGAACAGATTTGAGTAATAAACAAACGTTTACTATTTTCTTGCAATCGTTAGTCACTTATAGCATCTTAATGCAAATCAACCCTCTCTTGATTTGCACAAATACACTACTAGTTAATGTATTTAAATTCTTCTATTTCTCAGTAATTTGATAGCCTTGTCTCTTGCATCTATTGCATCTTCTGCAAATACTGCATCGATTTCCTTGGCATATCGTTCGGTGATAGGTGCTCCTCCAACCATAACATATAAGGGATTATCAAATTCCATCTTGTTTATCTCCTTGACTATATCCTTCATATTATTCATGGCAGTTGTAAGCATTGCAGACAAAGCAACAATGGAAGCATCGTTTTCCCTGATGGCATTAATAAACTCTTCTTTGGTGACATTAGTTCCTAGATCTACAACCTTGAAGCATCCAGCCTGGAACATAAGCGCAACTAGTCCCTTGCCAATATTATGTATGTCTCCCTCTACGGTTCCTATGACTATTGTCCCATTTAATGGAATTGATTTTCCACATAAATGGGGCTCCAGAACCTCTAAGCATGAATTCATTGCTCTTGCAGACATGAGTATCTGTGGTACAAATTTCTCTTCCTTCTCAAAGAGATCACTAAGCATATTCATGCCCTGTGTTAGCCCTTCATCAATGATTTCATTTGCATCATAACCCATGTCAAGAAGCTGCAGGCATAAATCTACCGATTTTGCTGAATCTCCATCTAAAATACTCTTCGCCACTTCATTAAACAAGTTCATATTTTACCCCGCCAACTAGATATGTCAGTAATTTCACAACCACTCTATCTGTTTATTATTATATATTAACATTATACTATATTTATATGATTTTTCCCCAAAATTTGTATATCCTAGCACTTTATTTCAATAAATTCATCTTTTAATTATTTCATGATTGCAATGTAAACGTTTTTTTGGTAAAATTATTACATAAATTGTAATAATTATGTCGGAGTCATGATTCTTCAAGAGCTAGTATCAACAGTTGTCAAGCTAACTATGACATCATGCTTAAATATTATTCCTTGCAATTTTTACCAAAAATCAATATATTTTATATAATACTAATTAATAATAGAAGGTTAATAATGATTATACCCGGAATTGATATAAAAAAACTTAACAAAGTTATAGACGCATACAGCATATGCACCGATATTCCCATAACAGTATTTGACAAGGAAATGAATCTAGTTGCGGAAAGCATGGCAGATAAAAAATTCTGTAAATTTTTCAATATATACAACGAAGATGGTATCTGCAGGAAAAGCCTTTCCTTTTCATCAAAAACTTCATTTAAACTGGGAGAGCCTTATATATTCCTGTGTCCTTCGGGACTTCTGAATATCGTTGTTGCCCTCATCAGCAACAAAGAATTTAAAGGTTCAGTAGTTGCAGGACCAATAGCCATGGGATTAATTACTGAAAAAAACATAACCAATGCAATCAAACTTAACAATATCGACTCATCAATGTATATGCCAATTTCCATTTTCGTAAGAGAAATGAAAATTTTTTCACCTGACAAGATAAATAAACTGGCACTTCTTCTATACAACAACATACTCAGTCTATACAGCAATATTGAAGATTATATATTAATGAACAACAAACAAAAAATTCAAAATAGTACTGGAAGGAAAATCCAAGAAATCAAACAAAATAAATCAGACTTCACAGAAATAAAAAATATCAAAGAAGAACTGGTTGAGATGATACAAAAAGGAGATACTTACGGTACCAACCTTCTTTTATACAAATTTATCAATGAAATTCTTATGATTTATGCCGGAAGCTTTGAAATAATGAAGGTAAAAGTATTTGAACTTTACCTTCTTCTTTCAATGACCGCCCTTAAAAAGGGATTATCCATAGACCGCCTATTCGATCTTAACTTCAATTTCATAGAAAGTCTGAACAAAGTCAGCAATATAAAGGAAATGACATCCTGCACAGTTGAAATGACAGACTCTTTCTGTGAAAATATCTTCAAATCCATGTATTCAGGAAAATCAGATACCATATCTGAAGTTGTTCAGATTATAGGTGAAAAATATACTACTAAAATCACACTACAAGACCTTGCCAGTCATTTCAATGTAAGTGTTTCATCTCTATCAAGACTGTTTAAAAAGGAACTTGATATGTCATTTTCTGATTTTTTGAACAAGGTCAGGATAGAAAAAAGTCTAGAATTAATCAGAAACTCCAATATGACCATATCGGAAGTAGCAACAGCAACAGGATTCAGCGATCAAAGTTATTTTACTAAAAAATTCAATAAACAAATGGGTGAATCACCAAAACGCTACAGCATGAAAACTTTTAAATAAAAACCCGGATATTCCATTTTTATATGGAATATCCGGGTTCAATTAACAATCCTTAAAACTTAGGCTTTCTCTTTTCTATAAAAGCAGTCATTCCTTCAGTTTGCTCTTCGGATGCAAAGCAAAGACCAAAGATATCCTTTTCTATATACATAGCTGTTTCAATGTCGGTTTCATATCCTCTGTTTATGGCACTCTTTGCATATTTAACTGCCATTGGGCTGTTTTGTGCAATCTGTTTTGCCATTTCCATAACCTTGTCCATAAGCTCTTCCTGTGGTACTACAGAGTTTACAAGACCTATTTTCTCAGCTTCTGCTGCATTTATCATCTTAGCCGTAAAAATAAGTTCCTTAGCTTTTGCCAAGCCAACTAGTCTTGACATCCTCTGAGTTCCTCCAAATCCTGGTGTTATGCCTAGACCCACTTCAGGCTGTCCAAATTTCGCTTTTTCCCCTGCAAGTCTTATGTCGCATGACATTGACAGTTCACAGCCTCCACCCAGGGCAAATCCATTTACAGCTGCTATTACAGGTTTTTCCATAAGCTCTATCTTCCTGAATAATCTCATACCCAATTCTGCAAATACCCTTGCCTCTTCTGAAGTCTTGTCCTTCATTTCAACAATGTCAGCTCCTGCAACAAAAGCCTTTCCTTCTCCTGTAACAACCAAAACCTTTATGTCCTGATCAAGATTTATTTCATCAATAATCTGTGAAAACTCGCAAATTGTCTCTGTATTAAGGGCGTTCATTGCCTTTGGCCTGTTGATTTTCAATACTCCTATATTATCCTGTTTTTCAAAAATTAGGTTGTTGTAGTTAGACATGCTATCCTCCTGTGATTTTAATTTATTAATTATTATACAATAATTCTACTACCAAAGAATTGCATTGTCCATACAATAAAGTCATTTTCATTTTATTTAACATATTTGTACATGTTTATTTACAGTTTTCAAATCCTTAATACACAACCTTGAATCCATACTTCTCAAAAACAGCCTTCACATCTTCACCATTCAGAATTTCATCATACATTGCTTCAGCATTCTTGTTCTTTGAATCCTTAAGCAGTGCTATCCAGTAGGTTGCTTTCTTGTTATATGCATCGTCTATTGCATACATATTGACCTTGTTTTTTGTAATTTCTGTAACATCCGTTACATATACAAGACCAGCATCAGCCTCTCCCAGTACGATTTTGGATACTACCTGCTTTACATTAGGTTCATTGGACACAACATTGTCAATTACACTTTCGGAAAAACCATCTACCCCAGACTCTTCATAGGCTGCAAGTATATTTCTAGCATATTTACCTGCAGGCACTTCTTCTGCTGCCAATACTATGCTAACATCTCCCATAAGGTCATCAAGAGATGAAACTTTATTATTGTCTCTGGGTGTAATTAAAACCATCTTGTTTTCAAGTATTCCTATTCCTTTTTCAACCATTCCTGCTTCATTGATAATATTGTAGTTCTTCTCATTTGCTGACAGGTATATATCTGCCTCAGCTCCATTTTCAATCTGTATCCTCAGTCTTGTGGAACTGTCCAAATTTAGTGTCATTCCATCATTCAGAACAGTATTTATTTCACCCATGCTTTCAGTGAGTGAAGCCGCTGCAAAAACCAATACTTTTTCATCCTTTGCACATGATGTAGTCAATATCATTGCAATAGCTACCATAGCCAATTTAATTAAAATACTCTTCTTCATTTCTTGTCCTTCATGGTAATGCCTTGTCCATCATTTTTTATCATGATGATTTCAGCCATAATGCTTACTGCTATATCTTCAGGCGAATTTCCTCCCAGTGCAAGACCTATTGGCGAATGTATACCGT
>NZ_CEZJXU010000025.1:9876-11635 GCF_983023055.1 Dethiosulfatibacter sp.
TTTATTTTTTCATTATCTTCCAGGTCGCGACTTAATAAATACTCTGGTCACATGAAGCGTGACCTATTTAACGCAGCTCTGCTGCTTTCTTGTCTTTCATTGTTACGCATTCTCCGTCGTTTTTCACCATGATTATTTCAGCCAATATGCTTACGGCTATATCTTCAGGTGAATTACCTCCTAGAGCCAATCCTATTGGCGAATGTATACCGTTTATAAGTTCCTCGTCAAATCCTTTTTCAATCATGTTCCCAAACATGGTTTTTATTTTATTTTTGCTTCCTATTACTCCCAGGTACTTATAATCCCTGCCTATAAGGGATTCAACAGCAATCTGATCATGAACATGTCCATGAGTTGCTACTACAATATATGTACTGGAATTTATCGCCTGCTTGCCACATTCCTCAGATATATCTCCCAAGACAATTTTAGTAGCTTCTGGGAATCTCTCCCTATTTGAAATCTCTTCCCTGTTGTCAACTATTACAGTATTAAAGCCCGCTTTTCTTGCGATACCTTCCAATACTCTTCCTATATGTCCTCCACCTACTATGACCAAAGTTTTTTCAGGCTTTATAACATTGATGAAAAGTTCAACATAACCTCCACAGGTCATTCCAAGATCTTTTTCCAAATCAAACTTATAACCCTTGCTCACTTCCCTCTCCATACATTCCCTAGCCAGTTTTATGGACTTGAATTCAAGAGTTCCTCCACCTACGGTTCCTGCAAAGGTTCCATCTTCCTTGACTATCATCATCTTCCCAGGTTCTGCAGGTGATGATCCCACCTGGTTCGTAACCGTTATCAGAGCAACCTTCTCTCCAGAATCGGCAATTTTCAAAGCATCCTTAATCATATTATCCTTTTATACTAAATATATGGATATTCAGTATATTCTCCTTTATTGAAATTTTATGTTTCTAGTCAAATTAATCATCTCTATTTTATAATTCTAACATATATTAAGTTCAACGACAGGATATTTAACATTCATATTTTTTATAAACATCCTTGTATAATCCTTTTCCGGCCTCTCGAAAAGATTCTTGCCTCTTCTTCTCTCGACTATATGTCCATTTCGTACAATTAAAGCCTTGTCAGCCATATCATAACCCTCATCAAGGTCATGGGTCACAAATATACCCATTATATCCTTCTCTTTTATAAGCTTCCCTATGCTTTGTCTAAGACATTCTCTAAGCATATTGTCAAGACTTGAGAAGGGTTCGTCCATTAGTATTATCTCAGGGTCAGTAATAAATGTTCTTGCTATGGAAACCCTTTTCTGCTGTCCTCCTGAAAGCTGATACACCTTCTTATCCAAGTGTTCTTCAATATTTAACATGCATATAAGATGCTTATAGTATTCCCTGTCATAGTTCTTAGGAACTCCTATGAGAATATTTTCTCTAGCATTGAGATGGGGAAAGAGATTGCTGTTTTGAGTGACATATCCTATATTTCTTTTATATGTCCTTATATTTACGGCCTCATCCCTTGAAAAAAGCGTTCTTCCATTTAACCTAATAAAACCTTCATCCGGTGTCTTGGCTCCTGAAACCAGGTCAAGAAGGGTTGATTTTCCTGCCCCACTTTCACCCATGACAACCATTATCTCACCAGGTCTTATTTTAAATTCAGCATCAAATTTGAAATTTCCAATTTTTTTTCCAACTTCTATTTCTATCATCTCACATCTTCCTTTCAAATCGTCTGTTCACTACCTGTACAATAATAGATACGGCTATGAGCA
>NZ_CEZJXU010000026.1:0-11410 GCF_983023055.1 Dethiosulfatibacter sp.
TTCTGAAAATTATTAATAAATTCGACATCACTTGTCAACTATCATATATATTTCTGCAATTAGTTTCCTTTATGAAAAACGATATTAGCAATCCAGCTGCCAGTGTAAGTACACATATTTTAAAACCTCTCTGATAAAGCTCTTTCATTGAATACAAGTGACTATACTTGTCAAAATAGTTCCCCATAATGACAGGAATGAATGCAGCTCCGACAAACCCTCCCATGTTAACAACAGAAGTCGATATCCCAACATACTTAGGATGGTTGATTTCCTTAGCAAGGGTAAAGCATATAACAACAACCGAACAGCTTGAACCCAGCAATGCAACTGTTATCAATAAAACAGTCGTGGATATCATGTCCACTCCAAATACGACAATAATCCAACATATCAAGTTGACGGCCATGCACGATATTACAATAATTTTTCTTTTTTTAATCAAGTCGGATATCTTTCCTATCAGCACGCAACTGAAAGAAAGTCCGAGAGTAGCTGCCAGGGTGAAATTAGTGGCATTCAATTTTTCTATTCCATACACTTCGATTAGATAAGTACGCCCCCAGGTTCCTGAGAAAGCAACAAAAGATCCAAATATCAAGGCAAAAACCATGAAGGGAGGCCATGTATTCTTGTTGAATATTACATTCCTGAAAGCCTTTTTCATATCCGGTTTATCATCGTCTCTACTGCTGTTTTGCGATATGTCTATCTTATTGCCCGGGTTGTCTTTGACTATAAAAAAACATGCAATTGACAGCACTACAGTAAATACACCTATGACGACAAAGGATTGTCTCCAGGAAAAATAATAAACCAGAAGAGCCAATGGTGTCTGTGCAACAACACCGCCCAGATTTCCAATAAAGGATGTCAGTCCGGTTACTGTAGCAAACTCTTTTTCATCAAACCAAACCGATTGAATTTTCAATATTGGAACAAATACAACCGATACTCCCAGTCCAACTAAAAATCTGCCAATAAATATAATGCTTATATTTGGTGCAGCTGCGAATACTATGGACCCTATTCCCGAAACGAGCGCACCAGCTGCCACAAGTTTTCTTGCTCCGTACAAGTCAACCAGTATTCCGGCTGGGATCTGCATAAACATATACACATAAAAATACATTGCTCCAATGTTCGCAAAGGTCAATGAATTTAGGTTGAACTCATTCATCAGTTCTTCTCTAATAACTCCTATAGCTAATCTGTGAAAAAACACAACCGCATAAACGACGGCAAGCAATCCCCACACTATCCATCTGTATTGGTTTTTGCCAACACTGTTTTTTGTTTCATTCTTTATTTTAACAGAATTCATAATATTCCTCTTTCTATTTTTTTGTAAAAATAATTCAAACTAGAAAACTCTAGTTTGAATTGTGTTTTTTATTTCTTTCCATGAATCAATGATACTCCCGGATTCAGTTATTCCCGCTATTCCTGTTGTACCATCTACCACCAGGATTTTATCTGACTCCAAATCTTTTCCATTGTTTATAATCCAGAAAGGCTTATACACCTTATCAACGTCAATTTCTCCAAGCGTCATCTCTATTCTTGGCCTTAAAGGATGATTAAACTTTTTTTCAAAATGTTTATCATGCAACTCGCATCCATTCTTCATTGCAGTATCAATATCCGTACCAAAATCCGCCATGATGTTCATTATGTCCTGATCGTCCACTGTCTCCAGTTCAGGTTCATTGACAATCCTGTAGGCCTTTCCTGTCTTTCCGTTCACAATGACTCTTTCAATATAAGTACGGTCCTTCAGGAATTTCCCACGTATAGTACTGTTTATTTCCATAACCCAGTAAGGATAATAGAACAAATCAAACTCAATTATGTTTTCATATCTGTTGAGCATTTTATATTTTTTCAAAATCTTGTCTTCATCCCATAAAAGTCCCGTACTCAATATATCCATTGCTTTTTCTCCTGTTTTTATTTATTATTGGCTTTATTAAAGTCAACCTTGCTATCAATTGCATGATAAGCATCCCAGAGACTATCCAACTCATCCGTATGATCATTCTTCGTCATCAGGGTAACTACTATAAATACTACGGGAGCCACTATCATTCCTACCATCAATGATGGTATTTTAGGTGCAATCCCAGGACCTATTATTCCCCAAAGTGGTATGACAACCATTGTAGCAATCATCTGAACAACGGCTGCTTTCCCAGTGGCTCTTTTCCACAAAACAGTACCCAGTATTGGCATAATGAACGTAAACACGGTAAATCCAAAAGCGAATACAACAATCCAGAAAATTATTGCCGGTGGTTTAATTGCCATAATCAAGCATATGGCAACAATAGATCCCGCCGCTAGCCTATCCCACATAACCTGGTTTTTCTCATATCTTTCAGGCATGGCTATCTTCATGATGTCCTGTGAAACTGCCGATGCTGCAACCACAATCAATCCACTTACTGTAGACATGATTGCAGACAAAATGGCAGCCATGAAAATACCTGACAATGCAGGACCGAGGACTCTTTGTGTAAGAACCGGCATAAGTGCATCAGGATTTGTTACAGCTCCCGGTTCCAGTATTATTCTTCCCATCATTGCGGATGGAATCAGACACCAAATCAATATCGAAGAGAATACAGTTGCGATTATCATCGCACTTTTTGCAACCTTTGCATCCTTCATGCTAAAGAGTGCAACTGCCTGCTGAGGCTGAGCAACTCCAACAATTATACCTATGATACACATTACAACAATCATATTGACTGGCATTTTGCCTCCACCATCAATTTCAAGCATTGTAGGTGCAATCTCGGCAAGCTTTGCATTCATGTCTGATAAAAAGCCTATTGAAACAGTTCCAAAAGTTGCTCTTATAGTACCAATAAGCAGTACAATAACTCCAAACACCATGATTATTCCTTGTACCAAATCCGTCCAAACTGTAGCCAGGTATCCTCCTACAGTGCTATAAATACCAACTATCAAAACTCCTATAAAAAGACTTGTAATATAAGAAGTTCCCAATAGACCGCTGAAAATTTCTCCCGTTGCTTTGAACTGGGCAACCAGACTTCCTCCAAGTCCTACTAGAATTGCGATTGCCGCCAGTGATCTTATAAGTTTTGTATTGTATCTTTTTTCCAGCAGTTGAGGTACCGTTATAACATTATAGTGCTCACATGCTGTTTTCATTCTCTGTCCGAATACTCTAAATGACAGAAAATAAGCAAATGGTGTGAACATTCCTTGCAAAAACGCTGCGTAACCTATTCCATACGCCATGCCGGGTGTTCCAACAAGTTTTGTTCCACTTTCCAGTGTTGCAGCAAATTTAAAGGCAGTAAACCAAGGGCCGAAGCTTTTTCCACCAAGGTAAAACCCTTCAGAGTTTTTAACCCTCCTGCCAGCAATAATCCCAATACCAATCATTATAGCAAAATATACAATCAGAATAAATATAGTCATCATCATTCTCCTTTATTCACTAATATTCTTTTTTCCATCTGATATCCACTTGATTCCATACAAAAGCACGAATACAATCTGTGCAACCGGTATAGCAATGTAAAATATAAATGTATTTAATGGTAGATTAATAACCAATTAACTACACCTCCTTTTTTATTTGATGGTTATGATTAATTCCATCATCCTCCTGAAACAAATGGTACTACTCTTATCTCAATATCCGATGTAATCAGATACTTCATCAGCATGTCATTTCTAAACATTTGGTTGTTAATATACAACAGGTGATATGGCTTCATTCTCTTTCTTTCAGAATCATAGTATTCTCCAGTAAACTCGCTGTCCGTCTCATACATATGATCCAATAATTCAATCAGCGGGTATCCATATTCAACCTCTACTGATTTTTCTACTGTCCTATCTGTATACTTTGCACATTTTGTAATAATTGCAACTCTGCATAAATTCATAAAATCACCATTCACCTATTAATAATACTAATCACCTATATAAAACTGCTCTATGCCAAGCTCTTCCATTCTCTCTTTCAACGGCCTTCCTGTTTTACCGTCCCAGTTAAACCCTTTGAAATACTCTTCTCTCAATCCATACCAGTCAAATTCTCTGTCAGTTCCCCTCATGGGTCCTTCAAACATGGGCTTTTCCTCAAGTCTCGGAGGAAATTTGACTTTATCCGGAGTTAAACCCTCTCGGATGCTGAACATCTGTCGCAAGGTCTGAATCCTTTCACCGGAATCCATAAAGTCCTGAGCGGTGTAGTCTTCCCATCCTGTAAAGGCTTTTATCAGTCCGATCATATCAAGGTCTTCCACAGCTCCCAGAATATATGCACAAAATCCACAGGCTGAAAAAGCCGTATAGTATCTTGCACCCTTGGCAAAAAGTTTTCCCATGCCTTCGTCATCATCAAGACTGACTTTTTCCGGTATAAACTCCTTGTCCATACCCAAAGCCTTGTTCAACTGCATTATCTGGCCGCCGGAACACCTTTCGTGTCTTGCAGGTGTAGGATCTGATATATAGGTGACACCTCTAGCCGGAGCTTCATATCTGAAATCATGAAAAGCAGGAGCCTGTCCACCAATATGCACACCATATTTCTCACTGCCCTTTCCGATTCTTTCAATTGCAGTCTTGACTCCGTCAGCCAGAACAACTCCGAACCGCTCCCTCTTGCAAACATCATCAACAAGTTTAATTATATCTTCCGAGTTGCCCCATTTAAGCTGCAGTCCGAATGTATCATTCTCATCTATAATGTTGTTTTCAAAACATTCTATAGCAAGTGCCACAACATGGCCTACACTTATGGTGTCAATTCCTGCCTTGTCGCACAACTCCTGTGCCTTAAAGCTTGCTTCCACATCTTCACACATGATGAAAGGTCCAAAAGCGTTTAATGTTTCATATTCCGGAAGTCTTGCCTCATCAAGCTTGAAAGGTCCATCTTCAACCTTGATTGTTCCACCGCATTGCACCGGACAACCCAGACATCCATGATTCTTGATTTTATACTTGGTAACGTTTTCAGCGTCGAACAAGTGATGCTTTGGAAAGCTCTCTTCACCGGCAAGGGACCAGTTTTTTATTGGATTGATTCCCACCTTCACTCCAAGACTCATGAATCCACATGATCCATATTTTCTCATTATATCCAATACAAAATAGTCAACATCCAGTATATGTCTTCCGAATTTTCTGTTTATAGCCACTATTTCTTCTTTACTGCAGACAGCATTCCTTTCGGATCCTTTTATTGCTATGCTTTTCAGATTCTTGGAACCCATAACGGCACCAACGCCGGATCTTGCTGCAGCCCTGTCATCAAACATTATCGCCGATATCAGGGAATTCTTCTCTCCTGCAACACCTATGGATGCCACCTTGAGTTTTGGCACCTTCAATTCATCAATCAATGCCTCTTTCGTCTCGACAGTGTCCATTCCTTCCAGATGAGATGCATCATTGATACTGATTTCACCGTCTAGAATGCTTATATAAACCAGTTTATCTGATATACCTCTTATACACAGCGCATCAAATCCACACTTTCTTAATTCAGGTCCATAAGCACCTCCTGCATTTGAATCACCAAATCCTCCTGTAAGAGGCGACTTGGTAACCGTCATGACTCTTGGTCTTGCAGGTGCATTGCTTCCAGCCAGAAGCCCTGGTGCAATGATAAGTAAATTGTCTTTACCCAGTGGATCTGCTCCGACAGGCACTCGTTCATTTAAAAGCCATGCTCCCAAACCTTCTCCACCCAGCACTTTTCTGTAAACAATCTCTGGAAGTTCCTCTACAACATATTCTCTTTTTGTTAAATCAACATTTAGTATTTTGCCAAAATATCCATATGGCATAATATTCCTCCTTAAGGATATTCTCCAATGAAATCAATCATTGGAGAATATCTTTTGATTATTCGTTGATAGGTGCCATTTCTCCCAAGAACACAGTCCTGTACTTGATATATGGGAATTTCTCTACTTTATAACCACCAAGTTTTTGTCTATTTCTATATATCTCTCCGATTACAGCAGCAGTATAATCAAGATGTCTATACGAATATACCCTTCTTGGTATAGCCAGTCTTACAAGATCAATTTCAGGAAGTTCCAGGATTTCACCAGTCTCTTCATCTCTAGTGCTGAATGCAAGACTTCCAAGTTCACATGCTCTTATACCGCCTTCTTCATACATGGCAGTAGTTATTGCAAGTCCCGGATACTGTTCCTGAGGTATATGTGGAGCAAACTTCTGACAATCAATCCATACCCCATGTCCACCGACAGGCGTACATATTGGAACGCCTTCTTTCTGCAGCTGTTCTCCCAGATATGTCGAATGCTCGATTCTATACTTCAGATAATTTTCATCCGATCCTTCAATATATCCTACAGCCAAAGCTTCCAAATCTCTACCGGCCATTCCGCCATATGTAGAGTATCCTTCTCTCATCAGACATATGGATTGCATCTTTTCATACAACTCATCGTCATTTACTCCAACAAATCCTCCGATATTAACCATACCGTCTTTTTTGGAGCTCACTGCACAAGCATCCGAGTACGAACACATTTCACGAATGATTTCCTTGATCGACTTGTCAGCATAACCCTCTTCACGTATTTTAATGAAATATGCATTTTCACATATTCTTGCTGAATCCATAACTACAGGCAAACCATATTTATTCGCCACTTCTCTTATATCCTTTAAATTCTGCATGGAAACAGGCTGTCCTCCTGCATTGTTGCAGGTTACTGTTATTTCAACAAAAGCAATGTTTTCAACACCCTCCGTTTCAATCAAGTCAACCAGTTTTTTAATGTCCATGTTGCCCTTGAAAGGATGATCGCTCTGAACTTTCATACCTTCGTCGATGATCAGATTCTTCAGTATTCCTCCTGCATTTTTGATTCTATCTGGTGAAAAATGCATGTTGTTGGGAACAAACTGACCCTCTTTTATCATCACCTGGAATACTATATTCTCAGCTCCCCTTCCTTGATGTGCAGGAAGTACGTGTTTGTATCCAAATAAGTCTTTCAATGTTTCTTCAAGCTTGAACCAGCTTGTAGAACTTCCATATGATTCATCTCCAAGCATAAGGGCACCCCATTGCTTGTCACTCATAGCTGTTGTACCACTATCTGTAAGATAATCAATGAAAATCTTATTGGCAGGTATTTTAAATGTATTGTAGCCAACTTCTTTAATGATTTGTGCTCTTTCCTCTTTTGATGTGATTTCAATCGGTGATACCGAATGAATCTTGAAAGGTTCTGGCTTGATCCTTTCAAAAATGTTGTTTGAATTATTCATCTTAATCCTCCTAGTATTGTATTCATTATGTCTCGGACTCTAGATATAATAATATTTTATCTTGCGGATAAAATTTTATCGCGTTTGGGTAAATTTTTTTTATTCTAAATATTGTTCAAATATCTGTATACAGTAACTTCGGAAACATGCAACTTGTCTGCTACACTTTCAATAACACCCTTAAGCTGAAACACACCTTTTTCAGAAAGTTTTTTGACAATGTTTTTCTTCTCTTCAGTATTCATTCTTTCGGGTTTGACATCTGATTCCAGCAATACACCATCTATAATGGATTCAGCTAGCGTTATAAATGAATCCTTGTCATCAGAAATATTATTATTGCTATTTGTATTCTTGTCCACTTCATCAACTGATTTATTGGCAAATATCGAATTAATAAAATCCTTAGTCTCATTCAACATTTTGGAATTGCAATTAATACCAACCAAACCTATTGGTTTATCATTAAAATCTCTAATCACATAATTATAAGAATCTATTCCCTTCCTGAAAAATGCTTCCTCTTGATATTTCCTGAATTCATTATCTGATAAATTATTCTCATTAAGCACTCTCAAAGTAAGATTAGACAGAGTATCTCCAACTTTCCTGTCTGTTATATGGCCATTTCTGATTGCAACAATGGTATTGTCGGGCTTGGATAAATCGTGGAGTACTATTTCGAAACCACTGCCAAAAGCACCTGACAGGAATCCAACAAACGGTTCAAACAATTTAATAATGTCTTTATTACTCATAACTCAACCTCATTCATCAATAATATAATTACATTGTAATAAAATATTATCAAAAAGTCAAGTGGTTTCCAAAATAAACTATCAAAATCATAATCTTTCTTTGTTGACATGGAGCCTCCGCTTGAACCTTGTCAGTATCAAATAAAATGATTTACCGAATACAATGGAAAACACAACATTTCCAACTGCATGGAGAGTGTCAAATGGAAAGCTTGCCAGATATGTTGCAATAAAAGTCTTAATGGTAAGAGGATATACAAATCCAACCCAATGCCATATGTTCATGGCCCATCCAAAGAGGTAGCCGCACACAAATGCCAATACTGCAAAAGCTTTGTGATTGAAATTATTCGAAAACTTTCCAATAAATCCTGCCAAAAGCCCGCAAAATCCCCAACAAAACATCTGCCAAGGTGTCCATGGACCCTGTCCAAGAAAGAAGTTTGAAACCAAGGCAGCCACCGCGCCTGTTATAAATCCTGTTTGGCCGCCGAAAACATACCCTGTAATCATTACTATGAAAGTGGTAGGTTGGACGCTCATAATAGCCGCAAAAGGAATCCTTGATATTCCTGCTAAAGATGCCATAGTAGCGATCAATGCCATTTCCTTTGGATCGACACTTCTCTTTTCAAAACTTATGAAAAACATCAAAATCGCTATTCCCACAATCAATACAGAAAGAAGAGCCCAGTTTATTTCATTGAATGGACTGTCAGGCATTAAACTCAATACAAGTATTAAAACTAATGTTACCATTAAAGCAATATATGCGGTCAACCTTTTCATATCCAATCAGCCCTCCTAATCTCTCCAAAAATACAAAAAGAACCGTCCTAGCTTAGGAAAGTTATATGCACCTATTACCTTGAAACATTGGTAATAGGCATTTAAGGATACTTTCCTGCACTGCTTCCTTGCCTTTTGTTTTTTGTATTTTTGTTTATTTTATAAATTCTATTATCCTTTTGATACTGTATGCACATTGAGCTCTAGTAGCAGTTTCATTTGCCTTGAATCCAGGATAGAGCAAATCATATTTTTCAGCCAAAGATACATAGCCTGAATACCAATATTCTCCATCTTCAATATGGGTCTTTTTACCATCTGGCATTATGTTCACAAGCATTGTAGCCAGTTCTGCTCCCGTTATAAGACCGTCAGGATCAAAAGTTTCAGAAGATCTTCCATTGATTATACCCTTTTTATATGCTATTGCTATATACTTGTATGACCACAAATCACCATCTACATCCTTGAAGGTCAAGCCATTGCTGTAACTGTCATTTTCAAAATTCAGTCCCTTCACAGACATAGATGTGAATTCCGCTCTTTTCACGGAACCTTCAGGCTTAAATGAACCATCTGGATAACCGTTGATTACATTTTCTTCAACCAGAAAGGATATGGAATCATATGCCCAATGTTCAGCTGCCAAGTCTGTAAACATCTCTACTACAGTTTTTAATTCACTGAAATCCACATTCACAGGAAAAGGCTTGTTGGACAATGATATTATGGAATAAGCCGTCATTTTCACCTGTGATGAACTCACGCCTTCCTTCCAGTCAAAGGAACCATCATTGTTCTGCAGATCCATTAGATGCGTTTTGACATTGCCATTTTCCACAGACCAAAAAGAACTTGTATACTCTTCACCTGCTGAAATGATTCCCTGCATAACCCATGCATCGGATGCAGAATTGGATTCATCGCCCATCATTTCGCTTGAACTAAATCCACCATCATCTTCCTGTCTCGACTTGATGAAATCCAATGCTTTTTCTATTGCAGAAGAGTTTACCTTGTCTTCACCAAGCAATACAAGTGCTTGTAGAGCTACTGCCGTATCGTCGGAATCACTTTCTCCTCCACTAAGCCAACCAAAGCCTCCATCATCATTTTGGTTTGATGTCAGCCATTCCCTTGCCTTTTCCCTGTCGTAATCTTCATTTCCTGCAGATTCCAAAGCTATTATGGACCACATATGCGAATTAATCATCAGGTCCTCTCCTCTGTCAAGTTGTGCAAAATGACCATCGGATTGTTGAAATGATACAATCTTATCTTCCAGACTTTCTCCCTTGTATTCCGGACTCCTGCCTGCAGCAGACAAGGCAAGAAGAATCCTTACATATTCAACGGTATCTTCAAGTTCGTTGTCGGTATTCAAAATATATTCAACTGGTCCTTTACCTGCAGGTTTCCAGTAATTACTTTCCACATCCTCACCAGCTGCAACAAGTGCCGATACACTCCAGCATGTTACCGCTACACTGCTTTTCCTTCCTTGTTTTGCAGGAAATCCTCCATCATCGTTTTGCATGTCGTGGAGATAATCCACAGCATCTTCTATGGCTTTATGGCTGCCATCAATTATGTTGCTGTCATATCCATATGAATAATTCAAAGGTGCTAAAGACATTATAAAAACCAATAAAGTACATATTAATATCCTTTTAGATCTCATTTAAATCTCCTTTATCTTTTCTTATGCCAACAAAGCAGCTACGCTGCGTCATCTTCGAAGCAGTATTGGATTCCATATCAATATCAGATATACATATTGTGTTAAAACAAATCAAATGATAATGGATACATCTGTGTTATGCATTTCAAGCTTTTTTAAGCATAGTCAATACTTCTTCACCCTGCTTCAACGTCACTATGTTTCTTCTGTAATTGTGAAAGAGCCTGCTGATCTGTGGTGAATAGAAAGTTGAATTTGACAGCAACTCATATTTGCTTCCTTTTTCAACAATGCCTCCATCATCCATGAGTATGATGTCGTCTGAATACTCTGCAGCAAACTCCACATCATGGGCAATCATAAGTATGGTTGTTCCTTCATCCCTAAGATTTAAAAGTATCTCTCCAAGGTTTTCCTTGAGCTGATAGTCGAGTCCCCTGGTAGGCTCATCAAGAAGAAGAAGCCTGGGTTTCGTTACAAGTACAGACGCCAAAGCTACACGCTGCCTTTCCCCTGTACTCAAATCCCTGGGATTGCTGTTTGCAAATTTTTCAATACCAAGTTTACTAAGTATTTCATCAACTATTCCATCGTCTTTCAAACCCAGGTTGTTCAAGGTGAAATTCACTTCCTCCCTTACAGTGGGCAGGAACAAATAATCATTTGGATCCTGGGAAAGATAAGCCACCATGGAGGACAGTTCCTCTACAGTGATTTTTTTTGTATCCTGTCCTAAAATTTTTATATGTCCTCTAGCTGGCTTCAAAAGGCAGTTCAAGTTTTTAAGCAAAGTCGTCTTGCCGCTGCCGTTTTCTCCCATTATCACAGTAAATGTATTGAGTTTTATCTTCAAATCTATATTTTTTAAAATTTCGCT
>NZ_CEZJXU010000027.1:0-11375 GCF_983023055.1 Dethiosulfatibacter sp.
TAAAAAATAAATACCTGATTAACTAATTATATAAAAGAGGTGATCTTATGTCCAAGCAGTTGAAGCAATCGATTATACATTTGATAATCTGGTCAATTGTAGCTTTAGGATTCATTCTTGTTTTTTCAAGAGAAAATACCATTATTAATTGGTCAGACAATCGAACTGAAAAAGTAATCCTTGCAATACTATTGTTGACGGGATTCGGTGGAGATGCAATTCTTGGAATAATATTTAGAAAGAAAGGCAATGAAATCATTAAGGATGAGAGGGATATAGAGGTGACTGGAAAGGCAATGGGAGCCAGCTATATTGTGACCATGCTTTATGTATTCCTTGTAACCATAAGCATATATATAAAAAACGAATCCGCTGGAATGGTTCATGTGGGATGGTTGTGGTTCATAGCGTACAGTCTTGTAATTGTGGCAAATATTGCCAGCTCCGTATGCACAATAATTGTGTACAAAAGGCTGGGAAGCTGATGAAGAAGGAATATTTACTTAAAAACAATATTAGAAGAATCAGAAGGGGAATTTTGGATATAACCCAGAAGGAGCTAGCTGATGCAACTGGATGTACAAGGCAGACAATAGTTGCCCTTGAAAAGAACAAGTATAATCCATCACTAGTTCTTGCCATGAGGATAGCGAAGGAGCTTAGTGTCAGCGTTGAGAAGCTTTTTGAGCTTGAGGAAAAGGACTGATATAAAATTCAAATATCCAAAATCTCTTGAAGTGTTGTCGATTTGAGATTTATGACCTGCGATAAAATAATAGTTTTTTATTTTTAGCCATATCTTGACACATAGATTGAACTGAAATATAATTGATTTAATGACTGTGCACATTTTTTTGCAATGTGTGCTTTTTTTAGGAGCATATGATGAGTGAAATAATACTTGTAACAGGTGGTGCAAGAAGCGGTAAGAGCACCATAGCTGAAAAGATACTACTGAATAAGAATGAAGATATACTTTACATTGCAACATCCATAGCTTTTGACGAAGAAATGGAAGACAGAGTTAAAAAGCACCAGGAGCGACGAGACGAGAGATGGAAGCTTGTTGAAACATACAAGGATTTTCACAAACTTGTTGACAATGAAGAATTCAAGAACTGTGAATACATCCTCCTTGATTGTATAACCGTAATGCTTTCCAACAGATTTTTCGACGACAGAATGGGCAATGACACAGAACTTGAAAAATACGATGAACTGGAAATTGAAATACTGAAAGATGTTGAAAATCTTTTACTAATATCAAGGGAAAATAACAAGAACATAGTTATAGTGACCAACGAGCTTGGTATGGGGATAGTACCCATAGATAGGAGTAGTAGGATGTATAGGGACATAGCCGGCAGGATCAACCAGCATATAGCATCTCAGGCGGACAAGGTAGTACTTGCTGTTTCGGGAATAGGTGTTGATATCAAGAAGCTTGAAATCGATTGTTGATATGGTTGGTGGATTATGGAATTAATGACAATTCGAGATTTATCAGTAGTATTTCTAGGTGAAGCATATATGGTTGTGGCCTGTGATTCTTGCGCTGGTATTGGTTTGAAGGAATATGATGTTGTGCAGCTGTCTCCAGACAAGATGGCATATATTACAATGAATGTTATTTGTTGCGAGCTTGCATCTCTAAGGATTAAGCCTTCGGTAATAATAAACAATGTTTGCGCTGAGATGGATGATACTGGTAAAATGGTTATAGAAGGAATAAATGAATATATGAAGGACTACTTTCTGGATATGGATTTCATCCTGACGGGTAGTACGGAGGAAAATTTTAAAACTGTTCAGACTGGCATCGGACTTTCTGTCATAGGATATAAAAACAGGGATGAATTTTTCCTTCCATCCAGTAATGCGAGAGATCTTGTAGCAGTAATTGGAAAGCCTAAGGTAGGTCAGGAAGTAATTGACGACAGAGGAGAGATTCTCAATTCAAAGGAGTTGTGGAATCTTCTGGAGTTAAACTGTATAAATGAAGTGATACCGGCTGGTTCAAAGGGGCTTGGATTTGAAATAGGCCAGCTTAACATTGATGATGAAGCTGAAGTATTAATATATGATAATTTGAAAATAGACTTGAATAAGTCAGCAGGTCCGGCGACATGTGCAGTAGTTACTCTTTCAAAGGATAAGGTGGATGAATTAAAAGAAGGATTATCCATACCTTATGAGATTATAGGTGAAATAAAATAATTACGGTTATATATTATAAATATGGATTAAAATAAAAAAAGGATATTTTTATGAAAAAAAATATGAAACAGGTAATGAGAAGTCTGTCCATGATGATTGCTTTTTTTACAAGGATTCCCATGAAATATGGACATGAATTTGATGAGGACGACTATTGCATAGGAATCATGTTCCTTCCTGTTGTTGGACTGATTATAAGTTTGGGACTGTTTTCACTTAAGTATGCATTGTTCTTTGCAAGTCCCTATGTTAGCGGACTTATTATGCTCATATTCTATATATGGATCACAGGAGGTCTTCATATAGACGGTCTTGCAGATACCTTCGATGGAATATTCAGCGGAAGGGACAGGGAGAGAATGTTTGAAATCATGAAGGACAGCAGGGTTGGCTCCTTTGGCGCTGTATCCATTTCACTTCTCATGATAAGTTATGTGATTCTTTTTGCGGAAAACACATCGGGAGCTATATTAATGATGGGCGTAGTTGGAAAGAGCTCTGTTATGGCATCGGCTTCCATTTCAGGTTATGCCAAGGAAGAAATGGGTCTTGGAACCATGTTTGTAGAAAACTGCAATGAGAGGGAAAGATATATAGGGATATTATTTGCTGCATTAGTTTCAGTATTTGTAGGATACAAGCTTATGATACCAGCAGGTATAACTTTTGTACTTGTTGCACTGATTACTCAGTATCTAAAAAAAGTACTAGGAGGAATGACAGGAGACACCATGGGATTTATAGGTGAGGTTTCACAAATTATTTTCCTCATTTTGTCTTCTTTCATATATTGATATGGAAAAGGGATATGTACATTTATATACAGGTGACGGAAAGGGGAAATCTACCGCTGCTTTTGGTCTAGCATTGAGGGCTGCCATGTTTGGGAAAAAAGTTTATATTGGACAGTTTATCAAGGATATGGAATATAATGAGACAAAAATCAAGGATATTGTGGACAACATTGTCGTGGAACAGCTTGGCAGGGGATGCTTTATATTTGAAGCTCCTGAAGAAGAGGACAAGTCTGCTGCAATGGATGGACTTAAGAAATGCAGCGACATTCTAAAATCCGGTGATTATGACATGGTAATTCTTGATGAAATAACAATAGCGCTGTACTTCAAGCTTTTTGACGTCAAGGATGTAGTTGAAGCCGTTAAGAACAGGGATGAAAAGGTAGAAGTAGTAATGACGGGCAGATATGCTCCCAAAGAGCTATATGATATTGCAGACCTTATTACGGAGATGAAAGAAATAAAGCATTACTACAATACAGAGGGCCTTTTGGCGAGAGATGGTATAGAACGTTAACAAAAATGAGACTCATAAAAGAGTCTCATTTATTTTGTCTGCAAAGTCTTTTGCTCTTGTTTTTATGCTTTCAAGTTCAAGAATATCACCAGGATCGTTTGCTGTTTCCAGCATTGAAAATCTTGACTGTAGCCTGAAGGTTTTGTTTATATTTAATGCGCTTATTAGCTGTTCGGCAAGTATGTCACTTCCTGAATGTCCTGAAACGATAATGGAAAAAAGATACTTGTCGTAAAATTGTGTCTTTCTGAACAATGCCGTCAGCCTGTTTATGACAGCTGAAAGGTTTGCCGATATGGAGTCGTTGTAGTTTGGACATAACATCAGAAGTGCGTCGCAGGACAGTACTGCCGGGTAGACGTCTTCCACCATTATTCCTCCGTAATAGCATCTTTCCTGTTTGCCGTAGTGATTGCAGGTCTTAAAAGAACATCCTATGCAGTCTCTTACTGATCCGTTTTCTATATGTATTTCGTTTATGTTTATTCCCTTCAGATTGCTTTTGACCTCATTCCAAAGCATAAGTGTGTTTGAAGTTCTCCAATTACTTGAGTGGAGAACCAGAAGTTCAGGTTTTTTGTGCGTTGGATTTTTGTCCATCATAAGCCTATCGACGAGGTCTTTTGAAGATTTAAAGCATGCATCTTTCAGACTCGAATTTTCGGCCATTGCAATATGAACAAGGTTTTTCATGGAGCCGGTAACTTCAACTATTGGCCTTCCTATGAATGATGCGCCAGACTGATTAAGGTAGAATATTATCCGTCTTCCTATTGATTTTGTGAAAAGCTCAGAATCTCCGTGTATTAATACTACAGCAGATGAACTCTTGAAGAAATCCTTGTTTTCGGAGATTTTTTTAAGCATTTCCATTAGTTCAATATTTATTCCGCTTTTGTTTATGTAAACGGAGAATATTATTTTCCCATTTTGTATGCTTTCTAGTTTTTCTACAGAGTATATTGTTTCATATTTTATTCCATCCAGGGAAGATTCATGGATTTCTTTTTGAAGGTCTGACACTTCGCCGGGACATATGAGATATAGATCATTCATTGAAGTCTCTAAGTTTGTTGTATGTCTTTGAGAGTCTTTTTTCAAGGACTGCAGGCATTCTGATTCTTTCAAGTTCAAGTCCTGTAACCAGATTTCTGTTTTTGCTCCCCATGAAGGCACCGCCAATGAAGTTAGAGCTGTAGTGCCACTGGCCAGTCATAGTTGCCAACAGTGAAATAGCTCCTGATGAAAGGGAAGGTGCTATGTAAGGCTTGTAGCCAAGTTCTCTTACTGCAAGATTTGCATTTACTGTTTGTTCTGTAAGCTTAAGTGAATTTTCATTGTTGTAGTCATAAATATTGTCTGCAATTACAAGGTCATTTCCATGGGGACCGAAGGCTCTTCCTTTTTTTTCGTAATTTTTAAGGTTATCATCTTGTTTTGAATAGTATATTGCTCTGGCGTTCATCACTCCAAGGCCGTAGCCTTTAATCTGCTCTGGGAAAAGTCCCTTGTTGTCCCAATTGCCCTCATCGTCCTTGTTGCTTTCCTTGAACACTGTGTAGCAAAGCTGGTCCACAGGGTCAGAAACAACTGAAAATCTTCCTTTGAAGTTGTTTTTCCTGGCAAGCTTGGCATATTCCTTGATTATCTTTGCATTCTCTTCGAACTGTATCATTCTTACATCCTTTACGGCAGTACCTACTGGAGGCACACCCTTTGATGCACAGAAGACAAACATGTCACAGTCGAAAAGGTCGTCGTACTCTACTATTTCAATTTCCGGAAGGTTGTTGTTAAACGGAAGTGAAACCTGGTTCATTTCTATTTCCCATCTTTTTTGGTTTTCAGGAATCCTGTCGTGTATACCGATTTTTGATATCGTATTGCCTCCGAGGAGTTTAAGACCAATGAGAAGTGTGCTTCCAACATCTCCAAGGGCAAGAAGGTTAACCTTCCATTTTTCGGGAGTAGAATAATCCAACATATCCTTCCATTTTGGATAGCTTTTGTTGATATAGACTACCTGTTTGTTTGAAATCTTCAGAGACAGCTTTTCAGGAATTCCTATCTTTGCTTCGGGGGATTTGAGCAAATCCAAGTTCTCTTTTTCAGCAAAAAGAAGAGAAGAATCTGAAAGGCAGAAACTTCCTCTTGATTTATTTATTGGCATATTTCCAAGGAAATATATTGTGTCATCGCCGCTGAAGAAACCAGTTCCTTCAGCAGCTTTGAGATCCTTATATTTTGAAAGTGAAAAAAGTTTCTTATTGTTAATTGAATAGTAAAAGATTTTCATAATGCACCTACTTGATTATTTTTTTGAGTCTTTTAAGTTCTTCTATATCATTTTCGATATAGAGGGATGGTTTTTTATTGTAGTCGTAATGCATATTGCTACCCTTATATGGGAATCTGGGAGAAATTGTTACTTCTCCCAGTCTACCAAGGGTTAGTGTTCTTTCATATATCTTTTGGTATTCTTTTTCAATTGTCTGCATTATGTCCCTAGCATTTTCAAGACAGGTCATGGACAGATCATAGATTTTCTCTTTATTCGTTTCTCTTATGAAATGCGGAGCAACATATGGTAGTATCAGGTTTATTGATTGAATCAGATTGCCTTGTTCATTGTTAGGCTTAAGGAGTGTATCTCCACCCAGAAATGGACACATAAGGTTTTCATTGAACCATATTCTAAGATTCGGTATAAAGTATGCCGAGTCTACATCGCGGCCTCTGACATCCATCAGTTCCTTGCCTCTTCCAGATAGTATTCCAACAATGATCTTCTCAACAGGAATGTTTTCCTTTCTGAAGAGGGGACTTACTGCCTTTATTCTGTAGCCCTTGTGAAGAAGGTCGTCTACAAGTATTACAGGCCTGTCAAAAGACTTTATTGTCTTTATTTGATGAGGCAAAGTTGGATAGTTGGGGTATTCTCCTATGGTGAAATTCTCAAGGTCTGAATTGAACATTTTTTCAGTATGTAGTGATTTTGTAACTGTGTTTGGTACTACTTTGCCCTGAAGTATTGTTCCAAATGGTACACACATGGATTCTCCCATACGTCTTTTTTCATACGGTACATTGGATACCTTGTTAGATTCACATATTTTTTTAATGAGTTTGTGGTGAAGCATTTCGTTGTCAAAGGATAGAACCAAGGAACCTGGATACAGGTTAGTTAATGATTTTTGAAGTCTTTTCCTTGATTCTTGTACGACTCTCTTCACTTTATTGTTTTTGCTGAATGGTTCCTTCAGAAAACTCTTCAGATTGAGCATCAATGATGCAGTCTTTCTCATGTCTACGCCGTATACGGGTAGTCCGAAGTTTTCAACAGGCAGCTTTATAAATCCTTGAAGTTCAAGGATTTCTGATATTTTATTGGAGTCTATGTTTGTAAGGATATTGTGGTAAACAGCATAAGTTAGATCTTCTTCCAATCCGTGTGACAGAGTTTCTGTAATGATAATCTGTTCTATATCCTCGTTGCTGTATTCCTTGTTTGTGTATATTCCGTCGATTATCATTATCTTACCTGAAGCCGCTTCCCTTATATGTTCCGTAACTTTGGTATTCTTAAACTCTCTGTAAAGTTCTGTAAGTTTGATAAAGTGGAAGGCTGAAAAACCTATTATCTTGCCTGCCTCGTTTGACTCTCTTATAATAAGAAACTTAATATCTTTATTGTTTATATCTTCACCAACATTTTCATAAAGGTCAGTATGGATAAATATATGATGGCCTATTTCGTTTATTATCTGGTCGCTCATATTTTCAACTATATCGATATCAAGTGATGTAGTTTCTATAAGGGTTTTGTATTGAGGCTCTCTAAGATACAAGTTATAGTCATAGATGAATTTCTGTGCCAAAGGGTCAATAAGGTTTGATATATCTCTATTTTCATCTATAAGTTCTCTGATTAGTGATGAGCTGATGTCCTCCATGTGAACTGGAAGCTCAAGTTCCAGAACATCTCCCTTGATTCTCTTTGCAGCATCATCAGATTTAGTTGCTTCCTTTTCAGTTGAAAAAGAGTTTGCCCTTCTGAATATTATATGGTTTAGTGAGTGTATTGAAGATTTGGACACCCTCTTGTGGTATGCACTTGCATTGACTATTACATCACTTCCCACAACAATATACATCGCCTTGTTGACGAAGAGTTCCTTAAGGGATGCTATGTCTTTATTGTTAGCAATGTTGATAGGTATTTCCGCCGGGAACAGATAAACATCCAGCTCATCAGCTATGGACAAGTTTACTATCTGTCTTCTCAAAAGCCTTGGCTGAGTTTTCTTTGACCAGGAGAATTCATCTATGGCTAGATAGACTTCAAACCCATTGGCCTTTATTTCCTTCACTATCTGCTTGTGTCCTATTGAGAAGGGGTCAAAGGTACCCGGGAATATAGCAATCTTTTTTTTCTCTTTAAGTACAATTTCCCCTAAGAAGAAGCTGTAATCACTTATGAACCTGTAAATGTGATTTAGTGATGCCGAGTTATTGATGAAGAAAACATCTTCAAGGTTTTTTTCGGACAGAAGTGTAATGAGTTTCTTGCATATCTTTTTGTATATCTGGCATTTCATTTCAAGGGAAAGATGATCTGAATCAAAGATATTCTTTCCAATAAAAAGGAATGATTCTTGTTTTATATTCTCATCGTAGTTTGAAAGACCAGACAGGAAGAGTCCTAGTATTCTCACAAGTCTCTTTTCATATACTTCCTTGTCTTCTTCAAACCTGTTTGGATAATTATGGTAGTGCTCTATGATTACACCCATGGTGTTCAATATCAGTGGAATTGTACGTGAACTTTTCTTTTTAACATGGTTCTCGAAATCGTCGATAGACTCGTCAAATTCCGTAGGATGGAGATAAAGCATAAATTCACCAAGATATTTAGGGATATATTTTGAAAATTCATAGCCTTCGATTTCCAGTCCACGAAAAAGCTCTATGTAAACATCATTTCTTTGGTCTATTGACAGGAGGGGTGCAAGCTTAATTAGTGTTCGACCCGCCTTGTTTCTTACAAATTCAACAGCGCTTACCTTTACAAGGTTGCAAAGGTGAGTTGCCGTATGAAGCTTGGATATAGGTGAAATATATTTGATAAATTCCTCTATATACTTAATATTTGTTGCTTTTACAACCCATGGAACTGCTGATTTTAGGTTCATTAGGAATAAGTCTGACAAATCTCTTGACATTTCATAAAGTTTTGCTTCATAGAATTCAATAGTTATTTTGTCGAGTTCCAGGTTTTGTGCAATTTTAAATTTAAGGAAAGTCTTGCAGTGTTCATCGTGGTGATTAAGTTTTTTTATATGATCCACAATTTTATCGTACCTGCATGCATCCTTGCCAAGAAGATGTGTGATTCTTTCAAGTGTATCAAGTGTTGTCGTTGCTATATCCAAGTCCTTGTCATAAAACTTCACAAGAAAATCAACAGCCTTATCTACCTGTTCTTCTTTCAGTTCCTGGTAGGGCAGTCTCCATAGTGAATCAAGCATTATAAACATTTTTTCCCTGTCATCCGGGTTTATAGACAGATGATTCAGATAAATGTCCACATAGTCGTGGAAGCTATCTTTGTTGCAGGTATTGAAGAAGGAACTCATAATTGTTTTCAATGAATATCCTATCCAGATTTTATGTTGAGCAATTATTTTATGATCAGGGTTTATGACCATGTCAAGATATTTGTCCCATAAAACGAGACTGTCAATTTCAGGTTTGTCCAGCTGTTTGTCCGCGGGAACTTCTTTTCTGTATTTGTCGTCAAAATTTGCTATTGTTTCTCCAAGAATTTCTGAGGCTTGTCTTCTGATGTCTCCTTCACGGTGCATAAGAAGCTCATACATGAAGTTGAGTGTCAAAAGTTTTTGCTTGTGTGTAAGGTAGGTTGTATACTCGTTGAATACGTTAAGATATGACCTTATGTTCTTCCAACTCTTCTCACTTCTTGCTGATTCAAGAAGAAGGTTTAGTGATTCGTTAGAACTTAGCTTGTACATGAGGTCTATATTGTGGCTTATAGCCATGTATTTGAAGTTTTGAGTTATTTCATCTTCAAAAAGAAGGGCATTGTCCTTTTTTTCCACATATTTGAGTTCTCTGTTAACAAGGGATGTATCGACACCCTTGCTTATCATGAAATCCTCGAAATCCTTGAGTTTTTCGTATACCCTTCTGTATCGTCTCTCTTTTGTTTCATCCACATTGTCCAGCTTGTCAAGAATTACCTGGAATGAATCGGAAAGGGAGTAGATATTCATTTCGTGTCCATTCTGTGTTGTTTTATTTTTTACTCTGAAATCGGCATATATTAGAACAAGTGATTCCAGTGGAAGATTTTCAAGCTCAAGATCCCAGGTTGAGTGATTGAGAGCAACATGGCCGATTTGTGGAATCTTGAATTTCTTGAACCATACTTCCGTATAGTAGTAGTGATAGTATGCAACTCGTTTCTGGTCTTCTCCGACACAGCCATATTTTCCAATGTCGTGTCCGGCAGCGGCTCCTGATACCCTTCCTAAATATATTGGGACACCAGCCTCATTGAGCTGTCTTGCTACATGTATTGCGACGTGGTGAACACCTGCAATATGGGAAATTGTATTGTATCCGGTCACTTCATGACCAAGTCTCATTAGTATGTATATATAGTTTTCATTGAAGACTCTTCTAAATTTCAAGTAATCTTTGGGATCTCTTAAATTGTCAATTTCTTCCTGGGAAAGGAATTCAAAATCAAGGTATTTGTTGAATTCCTGATTTTTTTTCTGGGAGTCGAAAATCGACTTCAATATTTCAAGAAATATCATTACTGATTTTTCATATTTCTTTACCATGTCAATTGTAACTGCATGGGGATATGACTTGTTTAGAACATATTGGTATGTATAGACAAGCCAGTCTTCTTTCTGCTCATTGGCTAGATTGTTAAGTATGTCAATACAAAGGTTAAGAACATTACTACAGGTAAATTCATTTTTATTCACAAGAGTAGATAATTTGTTAACGAAATGTTTGTTGAGTACTAAAGAATGTATTTTCTCTTCAGTCAGTTCTATATTATTTAAAAAATTAGTATCGGTTAAATTGCTTAATATTTCTCTGTGTAATTCGTTTAAAGTAAGTCTACTCATAAATTCCTCCGTTTTATATATCCCTTTAATTTTAACACTTATAGCTATCTACGTAAAGTATTATTAATGGAGTGAACACTTGACATATCAACTTCAAAGTGTATAATATTTACATAATCAACAGGGAGGAAAAAATGGCTTACATTCCGCAATATGTGAAGATAAAAGAATATATAATTGAGAATATAAAACATGGAAATTTCAAGCACGGAGATAAAATTCCTTCTGAGAAAAGCCTTGGGGATATGTTCAATGTAAGCAGGATAACGGCAACAACTGCAATCAGGGACCTTGTCAATGATGGATACGTCTTCAGGATTCAAGGAAAAGGAACTTTTGTATCTGAAAAGAAGATAGAGGATGTAAAGAATCACAATGCCTACGGCTTTGAAAACAATAGCTCAATGGATGAAGATGTCCACGAAACCAAATCTGTAAAAGTTATCAAGGTTGGCAGTGAGTTTTCAGAGAAGATGGACCTTTCTGAGACTGATGAACTCTATGAAATTATTAGATACAAGCTTGAGGGTGAAAGAGTTAATGCAATGGAGTATGTATATCTACCTCTTAAGTATTATCCTTCTTTGAAACTTCAGGAAGAGGGAACGAGGCATATTCATGATCTTGTGAAGAGCAAGTGTTTTCTAAAGCAGAAGAAGGCAAAGGTATATATAGAAC